>JBHLNK010000027.1:0-40089 GCA_048941625.1 Promethearchaeota archaeon
TTTCTATTTTTCTAGTATCTTCTCTTCTTGGAGGTTCCTTTGGTTCAGTCTTTTTTGTAGATTTAGGTATGTCTGCAAGTAAGGGTTTCCCACATATGATACAAAATTTATCTGATTGTTTTACTGGATTGCCACAATAAGGACAAAATTTACTCATAAAATCACTAATAATTTAGTAAATAGATTATATTATATTTATAATCAAAATACTAATTAAAATTAATTGAGTCCGATTTTTGAAATTTCAGGAATTTGTTTAATTTTTTAAATATACAAATAAAGGTCTGATTTATAATCTCTACTTAATATAAAATTATAAATTCCCTATTTATCAAATTCATCAAAGAGTTTCTTATCTTCTTCATATAATACACCTTCTTCCTCTTCGATTAAATAGTCTGTTTGAATTCTTGTTAAATCATCCTCGAGTTTAAAATTTATCTGTGTTATTTTTACAAGAACTCCTGAAATTTCTGAATTCTGTATGCAAACAGCTACTCCTTTTTCTTGATTTTGATCTTCTAAATAAATAATCTTTAAATTTCTCTCAGCGTGAAATTTATGTGTATTTATTTTCTGAGTTTCTGAATTAAATAAGATTATAATGTCAGCTTCAAGTGCTCCCGCGTTCATTATCTTCCTTAATATATAATAAGCAGCTCTCTTATAGTTTCGTCCTTTATCTAAACTGTATACTAATCTTTCTGCCATGATTTGGGGGTCAAGATCTGGTTCTGCGACTTCCTCAACTTCAATCTGGGGCATCTCTAAACCGAATCGATCTTGAAGAACATCTTTTATCTCTTGAATGCGTTTTCCGCCTTTACCTATTACTAATACAGGCCTAGATGTTTTTAATTTTATAGCTACTTTATCTTTTTCATCTTTATTTTGCTTTTTCTCTTTTCTTTTCATAAATCTCAATGAGGGATTTTTTTAGAAGATTATAAATCATTATAATACTAGGATAAAGTTTTTAATTTGATGTTTTCTGAATTAGAATAAACTTATTTACAGCTCTATTAAAATATATTCTAGAGCAATGTATAAATTTACTTGATTGTTTTAGTTATTAAATATGGAAATTGAAAAGAAAATCCCTGTTCATATTGGTTTATTTGGACATATTGATTCAGGTAAAACAGCAATAGCAGAAGTACTAAGTGAAATTATATCTACTGCGGGAATAGATGCACATCCACAAAGTAAAGAAAGGGGGATTACAATAGATTTAGGATTTACTAGTTTTATTTTGGATAAGTATCTCATTACCTTAGTTGATGGTCCAGGTCATGCTGATTTAATAAAAATTACTGCCTCTTCTGTAGAAATAATTGATTGTGCATTACTAGTTATTGATATCAATAAAGGTCCTCAAGTTCAAACCGGAGAGCATCTTATTCTAGTTGAGTCTCTAAATATAGATAAAATTATTGTTGTGCTTAATAAAATTGATTTATTTATGGGAAGTGTTGAAGATCAAATAGAAAAAACAAGAGATTTTTTCAGAACAACATCTTTTGGTGACAGGGTACCAATCTTTGCAGTTTCTGCTCAAAATAAAGAGGGATTTGAAGATTTAAAAATTGGCATTTTGGAAGTGATTAATTCTCTTAAAATTAAGAGAAATGTTGATGGTGAGACAATAATTCCAATTGATCATCATTTTCCCATAAAAGGTATGGGAGCGATATTAACTGGCACAATTTTAAATGGTAAATTAGAGATAAATCAAAATTTGGACATATTACCTCTGAAAACTTCTGGTAGAGTTAAAAACATTCAGATTTTCCACCATGATGTTAGTTCAGCGAAAGCTGGAGATAGAGTTGGTATCAACATCAAGGGAATTGATTTGAATAAGGTATATCGAGGTTGTTATGCTACATCTAACCCAAATGCTTTTGATTATAGTAATCTAATTGAGGCAAATGTTAGAAAGAATAAATTATTCAAACCTAAAACCAGTTTTGGTACTCAAATCCATATTACGATTGGAATGTTTACAACTACAGGGAAGATTTACCCTTATTACGATTTGACTGGTAAGAGGATTCAAACTACAGTGTCAAATAAAGATGAACTGTTTTACGCTATAATATTATTTAAAGAAAAGATTTTAATTAGAAGAAGAAATGCAATCATGCTAATCAGTCGATTAGATTTACCTCCAACTACTTTGAGGATTTTAGGCTCGGCAAAATTGGTGAGGATTCATAAAGAACCACCGATATTCTATAAGTATAAAATCAAAAAAGGGATTATAAAAAATACTGATCATCCTGAAGGAATTATATGTACAGGTTTAGCCCAAAGCTTTAATGGAGCGAAAAGACTTATTGGCAGAAGTTTAGAACCTCCTTTTACTAAGATTCTGAATACTTTTGGTACTAAAGGCGCTGTTATAGTAGGGATAGAACAGCAAAAGAAACCAATAAAGAAAGGAGATTCAGTGCTTCTAAAAGAGTTAAGGAGTTTTCAACTAAAAAACATTTAAATTTTTAAAAATTATTATTATCATAATAGTGGTGTTTAATTTGGAAAAAGCGAAACAAGCCGAGATAGAAATCAGTCAAGAAATACTAGATGAGTTAATGCGTAGTTTAGAAAATCTAGAAGCTTCAACTGATTTGGAGGGGACGGCAGTAGTTTCAAAAACAGGTTTGAGAATTGCAAGTTCTGAAACCGCAGATGTAGTTTGGGATATATATAGTGCAAGTCCTGCAACTTTAATCTCCTTAGGAGAAAAAATAAGTCAAGGGTTAGAACAAGGAGAATTAAGAGATATTGTAATTAGAGGTACCAAAGGATATACAATAATTCTAGTGGGATCTGCTGAGAATAATTTCATGTTATTTACTAATTGTAAAAAAGGATACAAGTTAGGTTATTATTTTCATAAAATTAGAAAAGCATTTCGAGAAATGGAATCTGTTCTCAAAAAGATTGAGACAAAAGATATGAAATACTAAATAATAAAATTTTCTTTATCTTCAGTAAAAAATTAAAATAAAAAGATATTGATTTTATTTCAACCAAAAATCCATTTTACAATATCTCCATTTTTCAAATTGTATTTATCTGCAGAAACTCCTGGAAATTCTCCATTAATAGAATAACGCCAATTTCCTTTTCTTCCATCAACAGATTCTACGAGAATACCCATATCACCGTAATCTGTATATTCAATGGCAGTCCACTTAATTAAGGCATGAAAAGCTGTCGTATTATAATTATCTAGTTCAAAATTTTCCCATGTTCTTATTGTTCCATTTCCATAATCGATTATTAGAGTTATATCTTGGACTTGTATTAATGCCTCATTCACTTCTGGTATTTCAATACTGGAAGTAAAAACAAAAAATGATGAAAAACTAGCAACCGCTAAAATTGCAATTAATACGAACTTATTGACCTTCTTATATCTTTCGTTGAATTTTGATAGAAAAATTGAGGATGTTATTGAAATAAGACTTATTGCTGCAATAATAATATAAGGGATAGCTTTAAGAAGAAGATTATCTAGAACAATATTACTTTCTTCAATTGACTCCCATGGTATATAACCCTCAATAGCCATTTCAAGTAAATAACTTCCAACAGATGTATTCGTCCATAGTAAAAGTCCAGTTCGCTTTTCGTAAATCAAATATGTGTTTTGACCACCACCTACTTGATCAAAAATAATTTTTAGTGCTAATTCTGTTTCTTCAATAGAAACAATTCCACTGACAAATCCTACCGCTTCTTGTAAAGCTAATTTCTTAACATGAGTTAAATTATCCATAATTTGAATAAGAAATCCTGGCTGAAAGTTATTATATCCTAGAGTTAGAGCCCATCCAATTTCACTATTTGACCGATTACTTATTGTGAAATTTGTAATTAATATATCAGAAACATTTTCTAATATCTTAATATCGAACCATGGAATTGGTTCAGGGATAATATTACCCCAATCATTTGGATCCTTATTATAATAGCCTGTAAAATTAGCGATTATTTGTCCCCCTTTATTTGTGTTCCAATCGCCTTCATAAGAATCACCTGGCCATGGAGTAAAATTATACCAACCAACCTTTCCACCAAAATTATTCACATTATATATAAAACTAGAGTTATAATCAAGGGTAAAATTGAGTGATTTAATTTCAAGTGAATATCCGAAAATACTTGATTTCGCCCATACTAACAATCCTGTCCACTTATCGTATATTAATTCGGTGACTTGTCCTCCACCAGTTTGTGAGAAACCAAGATAAAGAAAATTATAAGTTTCTTCAACTAGCAATTCTCCTATAATATCATATAATCCACCTGGATTCGTTTGAATTGAAGCTAATTCCTTTACATGAGTAAAATTTTCATTTGGTATTAGAAATCCTGGTTGGAAATTGTTATATCCCAGTATCATAGCCCTAGCAACTTCACTATTAGATCTATTGCTTAGTGTAAAGTTCAAATTAAGGATTCCAAGATTATTTTCAAAAATTTCAATGTCATACCATGGAATTGGGTCTTCAAATACATTTCCCCAATCATTAAGATCCTTATTATAAAAACCTGTAATATTAATTTTGATTTGACCTTCAGGATTTGTTTTCCAATTACCTTCATAAGAATCACCTGGCCAGGGAGTAAAGTTGTACCATCCTGTCGCATCACCAAATTGAAAGACTTCATATACATATGAGTTATTTAAACTTACTCTTTGACTGTATGAGTTTGGGATTGTAGGTTCTGCTTTAACAATCTGAATCGCACCTGTATATAGCAATTGGATAAATATCAGAAAAGCTAGAAAATAAACAATTTTTTTTAGACACTTCATAATAGCACATATTTTTTTTTAATATTAATAGTAGGAAAGTTATCCATATTGTTTAAATATAATTTTATGAAGGATACAAGCTATTTAAAGGTATGGAAAGTTATCCTATGAGAATTGGCTCCCTTCTCCATATTAATTGAATCTAGGGGGAGTGTCTTATCCTATTCAGGTTTTTATATGATACTTTATTAATTCATTACAATTAAGAAATTACATTAATAGAGGGTAGATAATACTAATGTCAGTAAATAATATAAAAGAAAAATTTGGAAAAGAAAGAATTATTGAAGAAATAAAAGAAAGCTATGAACATAAACTTGTCCAACGACTTGAAGCTCCACTTATTGGTTTGATCCTCTTCAGTATTGCCTTATGGGGCTCGAAAATTTTTACTCTAATTTCACCTGGGACGAGTCTTCTCTTTCAAGTGGGGATTTATACAATTCATTTCCATCATTTTCACTATGGAATAATAACATTGGCAATTGGATTAATTCTTACTTTTTTTGAGGGGAAATGGTTTGTACGAATTGAACATGGCTTATTCGGTGCAGGATTAGGATTTATTGTTGATGAATATTGGCTTCTATTGACTTTTGATGCTGGGACATATTTTCTTCCTGAATCACAGTTTATTTCAATGATGATTGGAATTATTATTACTATAATTTATGTAGTAATAATAATTGGAGTATATTACAAATCAAGAGGAGAACGAAAACTCTGGAAAGAATTATATAATGCTGTAATATCAGGAGAAGTAAGAATAGACATCTGAGATCCTTATATAAAGTAAGATAAACAAAATTTTTTAGATTAAATTTTGCTTTTTTATTTTTTCTTTTAACCCTAGCAGTGCATTTGACCAGGCTTTTTCAAAGTAATTTCGAGCTTCTTGCCATTCAGAATCTTTTCTCCAACCTGTATGAAATAAATGCACAAAAATTTTTTTTGAATTGGTTTTATCTTGCAAGAAAAACACAATTACGTGAGTAAGAGGATCAGCTACATTCATATATGATTGAAACTGAACAGGTCCTTTCCAATTAAATGATATGAATTTATCCTTCTCGATTCCTGTAACCTTACAACCAAGAGTACTATTGATTTCTTTATTGTTTGGATCCCAAAATAGCTCGTATTTACCTCCAATTTTAGGATCTACATCAGCTTCTTCAGGTAACCATTCTTCTAATAATTCATTCACAGTAAAATAATTAAATGCAGTATGAAGATCACAATCTAAAGCAACTGTAATTGAAATAATATTTTCCATAATTTCTCGCCATTTCTTTAAATATTTTGGTTTATATAAAAAAGTTATAAAGTAATATAAAGTAACTATGACTAATATTATTTAAACCAAATAGTAACTATTTGGTAATAAAGTGAGAAGAATGGAAGTTTGGCAGGATATAAGCAATATGAAAGATTGTCCTATTGAAGTAGCTCTTAATTATTTAGCAAAAAAATGGACATTACAATTAATACGAGACTTATTTAAAGGCAAAAAGAGATTTTCAGAGTTTTTAAAATCAAATCCTCAAATTAGTACTAAAATGTTATCATTAAGGTTAAAAGAGTTACAAGATTCAGGTATAATTTTGAAAAAGGTAGTCTCAACTACACCAGTAAATATTGAATATTGCTTAACTAAAAAAGGGAAAGCTCTAAATAAGGTTTTATTTCAGTTAGCTGTATTTTCTTTAAAAAATTATCCAAATGAAGTGTATTTTAGTGAACCAACAACAACAAAACCGGATATAATCAATCTTAAGGCTTTTTTTAAAGTGGAGGATTTGTGACGTAATTGTCACTAGGAAACATAACCTACATATTTAAATTCTTTTATAGATTATTAATATACATCATAAAAGATACTTAAATTGAGATTGACTTGGAGTTAGAATCAGAAGTAAAAGAAGCTAGTGAAGAAGTAGAAGTAATCGATATTGAACACGAAAGAGCAAATCATTCAATATGGTTAGATAAAAGCTCTTTTCGAATTGCATTAGTGGGTACTTTTACAGCACTAGCGACTGTATTAGGTTATTTATTGTATGAAATTCCAAATATAGAGTTATTTACTCTCACAATTTTTTTATCTGGTTTTATCTTAGGAAAAAGAGATGGGATGATTGTTGGCTTTATAAGCTCATTAATATTCTGTTTTTTCAACCCATATGGCACTTACTTACCTTTATTAGCATTTCAATTAACACATTATACGTTAACAGGATTAGTGGGCGCATTTACTAAGCAATTTTTAAGAGATCGAAAGATTTTTAGAGATAAAAAGGAATTTTATACAGTTTCACTGATGATTTTTTTTGGTTCTCTTGGGTTTACTATTACTACAAGTTTTCAAGTTTTTGCATCATTAGTGGATGTTCTAGTGTCTTATGGGACAATTGAAGCATTTGTACCTTATTTTTTTAATCCTGCTGCATTTCTATTTACAATAGTACATCTTGTAGGAAATACGCTCGGATTTATCTTTGTATTACCAGGACTAATCCAGTTAATAAACAAGATTCTATATTAAAGAAAGATATAAATTCAAAAAATAGCTAATAACGCTAAACTTGAAGGTAACATTAAAATAAGAATTATTATAATGCAAATTAACAAAAAGGTATTTCTTTTTTTATTTTCTTTCTTATCATCAATTTCCTCATCATCAATATCATTTTTTTCCATCTTAAGATCACTTATATGATTATAAAGAACTAAATTGATGTAAGATTTGACACTATTACTTTATTTGGTATTTCACTATGATAATATCGAAATTTTGCCACCAGCAGCTTCAATCTTTTCTATGGCTTTATGAGAAGCTTTACTAACTGTTATATTAACTTTTTTGTTAATCTCTCCGCGTCCTAATATTTTTTGAATATTTATTTGATCTAAATTTATATTATACGTATTTCCTGATTTTGTTGCTTTTTGATCTAAAACAAATTGATCGATTTTTTGGTCCAAATCTTTTACATTTATTGTATTGATTTGATAAATTCTAGCCATATCTTGAGGCCTTTTAAAACCTCTCTTTCCCAAATCCCAATCAGGATCAGGAAATCCTAACTCTTTCTGTTTTAAATAGTAAGTTTTTTTACTCTTTTTCCATTGAGTAGTTTTTCCTCTCCCAGCTCGTTGTCCAGTCTTTCTATGTTGACCTACTCTGCCATAACCATGAGTACGTCTACCTCTCATTTTCCGAACTTTTTTAGAGTATTTTCTTGTAATATTTCTTCACCTCATCTTTATAGCATTTTATGAATTATTTGATTGATAAAAATGCCGACATCACCAAGAGTTCCTCCCTCATTATAATGCTTTTTTATTGTACCACGATGTCCCTTTCTAGCAGGGTGTAACCTAAATACAGGTTTTATTTTGTAAATATCTTTTTCTCGATATTGTACTTCTCCCTTAATTAGTGCTTTTGCTAATTCTTTAAAATTTTTATATTTAGTAAGGTTTTTGATGTGTTCCTCTGTTAAAGGTTGATTTCCTACAATCTTTCCCCTGGCTCTTAACAATCTAATCAGGGTTTTTTCATCAATTTCACCAAAGGAGATGTAATCTTTACATTTGAAAAGCATCCCTTTGAAAGAAGGAGTTCCCCATATCAGAACACCATGATTTACTTTGTTCATTCTTAACATTTTGAGTGTGTCTAATACTTTTTTTCTCATACCTGGAGCTCCCCTAATACGAACTGCAAAAAATAATTTTGGTGATAAATCTGTTTCTTTTAAGTTAGATTTTTTTTTTGCCATAGCCATCTATACACCACTATCTTCTATATATTAAAGTTAAATTTATGAGCATTTTTTAGAGCTTCGAATGTGGCTTTTACCAGATTTTCACTTGTTCTTGTATCACCAAATGTCTTACTCCAAATATCCTCAATTCCACATAATCTTAAAACTTGTTTCACTTTATCAGCACAAGCCAAACCTACCCCAACTGGTGCTGGAATTAATTGAATCCTAACCGATCCGCATTTTCCTTCAACTTTAAAAGGAATACTATGAGTTCCTCCACAACCACACTCTCCACTACCACATCCTCTTAAAACCGGTACAACAGAAAGTTTTGCTTTATCAATAGCTTTTCTTATTGCCGGACCAACTTCTTTGCTTTTAGATGCTCCAACTCCTAGAAATCCATCTGCTCCAACAATTACTACTGCTTTAAATCTACTACGTTGTCCGCTTGCAGTCATTTTCTGAATCATCTTAATAGTGATAACATCTTCTCGTAATTGTGGCAATAGAATATTTATTATTTCCTTTTCTTTGACAACTAAATTGTTCTGGAAAATTTTATCCAATGTAATTAACCCTTGTTGAACTAGTTCTCCTAATTTTGTTTTTGGAATCCATTCCTCTTCCATATTTCTTAATCGACTCATTTTTTACCCTTCATTCAAGCATTGTTTTCTATTAATTTTAACGAATTTGTAAACTGTTGATTAATTTTTAACGGATCAATTTTTTTATTTACTAAATAACCTGAAAAAATTTTTTCATATTTTTCCGGTTCATTAGATTTTAATATTTTAGCATAATTTCCAATATGAGTGCCTTTAACTCTTTCTGTTAAAATTTCTGGAAAAAATTCTTCCCGGTACGGAATATTTAATCCGGCATCTACTAATCCTTTACAAGCTGCTAGTACTCGATTTTTATGATAAAAAATCCCTAAATCAAAAATTGCTTCTTCAATATTATTAATTACCGCTCTTTTACCGGCTAAGTATCCTGTCAAATAGGCTGCTGGAATATTTCCAGTATTCATTTTCCAACCAAATTTTGAAGTTAATTCCTTAGAAAAAGCAGAAACTAAGATTTTATCTCCACCCAATCTTGATTGAATAATTTGGACTCTTACATGATCATTTGATGCTCTAATAGTTGCTCTCAGCTTCCTCGACTTTAGTAATTTTAGTCTTTTGTGATAATCTGTTTTTCCTTCAAAACGACGCCGATATGGCCTTTTGTACCTTGGACCTCTTCCCATTAGCGACCTCTACCCCTTCTTATTAATTCTTTTTCCTTAATATATCTATTCAATTGAGCAACACTATTAAACATTCCACCTTTTGCATTCTTATATAGTTTTCGATAATTACTTACTGTAATTAACTTTCGATCTCTTAATTTTTTCAATTCTCTTCTTATTGGACGAATCCGCTTAATCCATCCTTTTTTCTTTGGGCTTCTAGCATATTTTGTTCCTTTCCTTTTTCCTAAACCTCTTGCTCTTCCTTTTTTCTTCCTTTCATGTAATAGATTTTTCCTATAATTTGATATTCCTTTTTTATACTTCTTTTGAATTGCTCCTTGTTTTATCAAATTACGAATGTCTTCACGAGTTATTGCTAATGAAATATCCTCAATTAAATAAGGATCAAAATATACCCTATTCTCTCCACATTTTAAAATTTCAGAAGCCATTCTTTTTTGTGGTTTTAAATTCATTTCTTCATCCCTCAATTTAGTCCTCTAATTCATCAATATCTAAAAATTCATCATCAGATAATGGAGCCTCAGCCATAGCTTCTAAAGTTTCGATTTCTTTTTGTGATACTCCAAGGTTTAATACTCTGAAACCCCTTTTTTGACAATAATCGATAAGAGCAAGACGCTTTCTCGAACCTAATTTACTAGAAATTTTAATTGCATGAAAATTTTTATTTAGATTAATTAAATCTTGAATTCTAGTTACTCTTACTTCATTGTATCCTGATGGATGTAATCCTCTAATTTTTTTTGGAGTTCTATATCCCACAGATGGAGATTTTACTCCCGATTTTGTTTTCTTTCTAGTTTGAGAATCAATTCCTCTGGCTTTCCTCCATGGATCCTTTACTCGTTTATATCTCCATGATTCAACTCTTCGAAATGAGGGTCTTGTTTTATCCATTTTTTTTCTAAGTCCTAATAATCGTTTATTTTCTACCATTCTAATTACCTCACTCTAGTGAATTTCCCAAACAACTTCTTCTCCAATCATCTTCTTATATAAATATACTCCATCTTGAAAAACACGTGGATCTTTTTTCCTAATTCGACAAGCTTTTTTTACATTAGCTGCTGCTTGTCCTAGACTCTCTTTATCAGGTCCAATAAAAATCACATCATCTCCCTGGACTTCAACTTTTACATTGTCTGGATATTTTGATTTCCTAGGTGCTCTTTCTCCTAAGAAATTTACCACGTGAATTTCTCTTTTATCTTTTTTCACTTCACAATTACATGGAAAATGTGAATAACAGATTTTTGATACGTATTTATAATTTGTTTGAACTCCAATTATTAAGCTGTTCACAATACTTACTACAGTTTTAATTAAAGCTAATGTTCCACTTTTAGGAAAGTTTGTAGAAAATATGATTTTATTTTCCTCAATTGATACTTTAATTCCCCTTACATGAGAGAAATCTTTAATAACATCTCCATTTTGACCTTTTACTCTAATCTGGTGCCCCCCTTCAAGGCTAACCTTAACTCCTTTAGGGATTCCTAATTCTTCCTTAAAGAACGCCACTTTTACCATTTTTCATAATCCTCGTAAATTTTTAATATATATAACATATTGTATGTCCTCCAATGTTTTTTTCCTCTGCTTCTCTCATTGTCATAATTCCTTGATTAGTAGTTAAAACAATAATTCCTAGACCAGGAGCTGGAAGCAATTTTCTTTCCAGCATTTCATATTGATTCACTTTATAATTTAATCTTATTAATCCACTACATTCATTGATTTTACCTAATAATGCAATTTTGAATTTACCTTGGCGTCCATCATCATATCTTTCGAATTCTCCAATGTAAGCGTGTCTTTGAAATATCCTGAGAATCTGTTGAAGTATTGTAGAAGCAGGGCTTATAATAATTTCATTTTTACGTGCTCTTTCTGCATTTTTAATTGCACAACAAGCATCTGCTATTGTATCAGCCATATTAATTCATCTTGTTAATCATATTTTATTTTTATTCAAATCTTTTAAATCCAATATCTTTTCCTATTTCATAAAAACAACGTCGACAGATATATAATCCATAACGTCGAATTACTCCTCTATGTGTGTGGCAGCGTCTACACTCCCGAACACCCTTTCCATAATGCTTACCTTGTGGTATTTTTATTCACCTAGTTTATTAAATATATTCTAAATCTAACTTTTTTACAATTTCAACTCCAAATTTTTGCTTTAAAAAATATTGGGTTTCTTCACGGGTTACATAATGGTGGTGTGGAATTTTAGCCCTAGCTTTTCTTCTAAATTTCACTCTCATTCCTGGTCTCGCTACTCTTCCAACACAATCCAATCCCCATATGCCAATAGTGTTATCATATTCAATACCAGGAATGGATATATGCTCAGTTATTCCAAAACCAAAATTTCCGTAATCGTCAAAACTTTTGATTAAAATTTTATTATTATTTACAATTAATAATTTTTTAAGGAGTTTTTCTGCATTTTGACCCCTAACAGTTACTTTGGTACCAATGGGACGTCCTTTTCTTAGATTAAATTCCTTTACATTTGTTTTTGAGAGCGTTTTAATTGCTTTTTGACCTGAAATAGTTTCTAAAACATCCACTGCCTTTTCTAATTCTTCACCTCCTATTCCAACGCCAATATTTAATACTAGTTTTTCTAAACATGGTTTTTTCATAGGATTTTTCCATTTCTCTTCAAATTCTTTTGAAGAGGTGTTAAGAATTTTTTTTGTTGTTTTACTTGACATATTCTATTCACTTCATATTTTCTGTAAATTTATTAGTCATTTAATTTAGGTAAGTCAATCTCAGAATCATTTTCACCAATGATAAAGGTATAATCATATAAAGTTTCAGTATGCTCACCATTATGTTGAATTGAAACCGTACTTGCTTTAGGACCAAATCTCTTTAAGATTTTAATAATTTTTCCAACTTGCCCAATATTCTTTCCAGACATAATCATAGCAAAATTATTTTCTTTAAACTTTAGAATTTTAAGAATTTCCTGTTCCGGAACTGAAATTTTTAGGACGTCCATTCTTTTGTACTTATCTTCTTTTGGATTTTTTGGATCCTGAACTCTGATTAAAATATTTCTCCCATCATGAAGATTCAATTGAATTTGGCCACCCTTTACTGTTGTTTTATTATTTATCCTACATAACTTAAAACCACTTTCTTTTTCAGAGATTTCATGTAAAATCAATCCATGATGAGAATCAGGTAATATTCTATAATGTTTATCCATCTTTTCTATTGATAAAACGTCCATTAATCCTACGGGATATGAATTTGACTGAATGACTTTACCATCCACTTTAAAATAACCTAATCCGATTAATTTTTTTGCTTCCCTATGATTATCAACAATCTTAAGTAAATCCCTTACAATATGAAGAAGGGGAAGACAAAATCTGCTCGGATGAGGTCCGGGGATAGGTTTTACAAAGAAAGTACCATGTTTTCTTTTTATTTGCAAATAAGCAGGAGTATTTAACCTTTTTAGGGTTTTTTGACCTCCATGTCTAGTCATATTTTATTTCTCACCCTCTTTTTTCTTTTTAGGACCTGTTAATTCTTGTTCATAAAAACCATATAATGCTTTTCTTTCAATCATACTTGCACGCCATGGATCCATTTTTTTTTCTTCGGTAAATTTTGTGATAATTAAATTAGAAACATGAATAGGAGGATGATATTGAGTTCCATCTGTTTTCTCAAATTGAGCTTCCTTTATTTTACACCGTAAATCCTTTGTAATCTCTAAAACTTCACCTTCAAAATCCTTAAATTCCCCTTTACAAATTCTTACTTGATCACCTACTCTTAATGGAAGTCTTTTTATCCCATATTCATCTCGAATAAAATCAGCTACTCTTGTACTCAACAATTTTGACCGATGATGAATATTATAATTAGAGAGCGCTTTCCTTTGTTTTCCAGGTTTTTTTGATGTAATTTTCATTCTTAAATCCCCTTATTATATTATCAATGATGAAATTGAGGCAAGTCTAGGAAACATTTCTGCTGCTTCTCTTGATATAGGACCTCTTACTTCTGTAGCTTTAGGTTCTCCTTCTTTTGTAATTATAACACCAGCGTTATCTTCAAAACATAGTCTAGTTCCGTCCAATCGCCTGTAAATCATTTTTTGTCTGACTATTACAGCTTTGACTATATTTCCTCTCAATTCAGGTTTTCCTTTTTTTATTGTAACTGTACAAACGCTTCCGACTGAAGCTTTTGGTAATCTTCTCAATCGAGTTTTTGAACCGTCAACATTAATAATTTGAGCTATCTTAGCTCCAGAATTATCAGCAATTGTGATTTTAGATCCATTACATAAGCCATAACTTGTTCTTGGTTTGGCGAATGTTTTCCTTCCCATTTTTCTCCTAGTACCCATTCATGCCACCCCACTTGATATTTTTTCCAATACAATAAATGCTTTGGTTTTTGATATTTTCCTAGATTCCCCAACTCTTACTAAATCTCCTACTTGAAGATCATGGCTTAAACAATCAGGTAGGTGACAAGCAAGTCTTGTATTTCTGCGTTCATATCTTTGATATTTTTTAACAAATTGAACATAATCTCGTCTAATAATGACCGTATTTCTTGACTTTTTACTTACAATGATCCCTTGAGTAATTTTACCCCTAATTCGTGTGGTTCCATGAAATGGGCATGATTGATCTTTGCATTCTTCAGCTTTTATCTTGGGGGGATTAACTCCTGGGATTCCAATATTTCTACTCATTTTTTAACCATCTCTTTCTTCTTAAGCTTCTTAATCTATTTATGGGAAGTCCTACAATCTTATTTCCGTCAACTTCTAAATAAAAATCTTGATCCTTAATATTTTTTTTTGGAATTTTAAATCTAAATTTGTATTCTTCTTTTACATATTTCTTAATTTTATTTTCTTTTTTAGTGATTAACATATCTCGCGTTTCATCTATTACAATACCTATGTGTGAATACTTCTGATTATTTAACTTTGATTTTGGTTTTGCTAAGGCATAGATACCTATTAAATCGTGGTATATCAAAAGTTTTGGATTCATCATCGTTCTCTTTCATTTATCACTGTAAGAATTCTTGCTATCTGTTTTCTTAATAGTTTTGCTTTAGCGGGGTTATCAGAAAGACCACCACCAGTCTGCATTGAATATAACATCATTAATTCTTCTCTTAAATTTAGTAATGTTCTTTCGATTTCTCTCTCATCCATCTCTCGTATCTTTTTAGCAGTTAAAACATCCATCTATAATCACTTATTTTATTTTATTAATTTTATTCATTTTCTGAGTCTTCTTTAAGATCTTCTTTGTTTGGAATTATAGAAATCTCAGAAATTTCTTTTTCATCTACCTCATCAAGTAATTTTTTGTCCTCTTCACTTAATTCCCCTTCTTTTACCTCAATCATATAATCTGCTCGAGTTTTTGCTAATTTAGCTTCTTGCTTTGCTTGAGCTTTACTCAATAAATCATCTTTGATTTTAATATCATCTCCCATTTTTATATTCGCTCGCATTATTTTTACAATGATGCCTAAAACACCTGATTTCTGTATACATTGAGCAACACCTTTATCAACACCTTCCTGAGCCGGTTGACCAGATTTTGACATTGTTCCAGCACGAAATATTTGAGTGCGGGCTCTTTGGCTGGTAACTTTACCTGAAATAATAATTTCTACCCCTCGAGCTCCTGCATCCATAACTTTTCTTAATATGTAATAACCAGCTCTTCTATAATGTCTTCCTCTGTCTAAACTATAAGCTAATCTTTCTGCCATGATTTGGGCATCAAGATCTGGTTCTGCGACCTCCTCAACTTCAATCTGGGGCATCTCTAAGCCAAATCGATCTTGAAGAACATCTGTTATCTCTTGAATGCGCTTTCCGCCTTTTCCTATTACTAATCCGGGTCTAGATGTTTTCAATGTAATTCTAACTCCCAGGGGAGTTCTCTGTAGTTCTACACCTGCAAATCCAGCACGAATTAGCTCTGAACGTAAATATTCGTTTATTTGCATTAGTTTAATTCCTTGTTCAATAAAATTTTTTACAAGAGGACTCATTTTTCAATCAATTATTTTGCATTGTTAAGATTCATTAATTTTTAAAATCTAACTTGGAAATTCATAAATTACTAATTCTACATGAGATAGATGCTTAAATTTTGCCGTACTGCGTCCACGAGCACGTGGTGTATATCTTTTTATTATCCTTCCTTTTTGTGTAGCAGCATGTATAATTCTACAAAGATCTATATCTAAACCTTTATATTCCGCATTGGATTCTACAGACGTTAGAATTTCATATATTCTTGCTGCAGCCTTTTGAGGATACTTACCAGCATACCATTTAAATTGCTTTAGATCATGTCTGTGAGCAATTTTTTTTTTATATCTTCTAAAGGGTACTGATTGCTCAAATTTTATTACTTTTTCCAAGAAACTTTTTGCTTGTTCCACCTTCATTCCTTTAATCACAGCACATATTTCCCTACAATGCTTGGGTTTAATTCTAATATCACGACCTGACGCTTTTGCTAATCTATCAGCATCATATTTTTGTTCTATGAAGGAATAACCCCAGTTCGGCACTTATCATCAACTCAATTATAATTTTATTTTAATGGAACATATTTCGAACTCCTTGTGGCTCCAATTCCAGGAGAGCCATGCTGTACTCTTTTTCGAGTTAGAGAGAACTCACCTAAATAGTGTCCTATCATTTCTGGTTTAATATCGACTATTTCAAAGATTCTGCCATTGTATACTCCAATCTTAAGACCAACCATTTCTGGAAAGATTATCATATCTCTCACATGGGTTCTCGTAAGGAGATCTTTACCTCTTTTCTTAGCACGGTATGCACGTCTTAATCTTTCAAGTAGTTTTTTTTGTCTTGGTGGTAAACCTCGCCTTAGTGATCTTCTTGCTCTGGCAGGCAATAATTGTATAAATTGATCCATATTCATCTTCTTTAGTTCTTCTAACGTGTGCCCCCGATATTTGAATCTTAGTCTATCTAACTCAGCTTCTGTGTCTAACTCTGCTGTTCCCCCATTTTCATCAGATTCTTTGAAGATATCTTCAGGAGGTTCTTCATCCAATAATTCTTTTTCATTTTCTTTATTCTCTTCTTCGTTTGGAGCCATTTTTTAACCAATCTACTTATTCCATTTATATTATTCTGTAATTAATTTTCCTATATATCTTATTACGGTAAGGTTTGTAGTTTTCTATTAAATTTTAACTTTTAGTTTAAGTTAGTAAAAATCATAAAATTTATAAGTCTTAGATGAAATTTTGAAGAGATTCTGAGTCTACTTCATATTTCAAATAAGATTTTGCTTTTTGTCCACTTCTCTCAACCATAAAAACCAATTATTTGTAATTATTTGGATTAAAAACTCGTTCTATATCAAATTCGTTAAATTTTCCTTTCCAACTCTCTCTAATTAAAACATAATGATCTCTATTTTTGTGAGGATTAATTACAGAATGGTATACATTTACAGGATTTTTGAATTTTTCACCTTTCTCCACATAATAATGAACTTTATCTCCATTTATGATAATTGGTTTACCTTTTAAAATCTCCCAATATTCTTCCCTATGCTTATGGATTTGAATGGATAGCCCAAATTCTGATTGTAAAAATATTAGATTATAGTTTGGATAAGAAAATTTAAAACTATACCACTTTGGAAGGACATCAATATACCCATTAGGTATTTTATACCTTGTTTTGAAATACTTTTCTTCTAAGTTCACCCTTTCTGAAAATTCATATTTGTAGGGATTATAAATTACTCTATTTTGTGAAATGTTGTTGCTGTATTGAATATTAAGAACATTATCATCATTATTTATTATCATATAATAGGAATTTGGTTCAATGATGAAATCTGATTCTGAGATATTTTTCGTAATAAACTGATTACCATTAATTAAAAAAACAGAGTGATAATCCTCTGGGTCAATTTTAATAAATAACTCTCCAGTGTTATTTTTCCTTAATGGTGTACTTCTAAAAGCAGTAATTCTTTCTCTTTTCATAGTAGATACTTATTTATATTTAACTAAAATTTAATTGTTCAAAACTATCCTCAATTTCGACCAGATATGGCATTGATTCTTGGGCACCTCTTCGAGTTACTGCAATTGAAGCTGCTACTGTAGCGAATTTAGCAGCATCTAAAATTTCTTTACCTTTAATTAACATACTTGCAAATACACCAATAAAACAATCCCCAGCGCCTACTGTATCAACCACATCAACTTTGGGAGCCGAAATTTCAATATATTCATCATTTGCTGAATTATATATTAAACAACCTTTACTTCCTAATGTAATTATGATATTTTTAATTCCCATAGTAGAAATGTCTTTAGCTGTTAAAATTATCTTTTCTCTTCCTTCTTTTAAAACTTCTTTAAATCCTAAAAGAGAATGCAATCTATAGAGTTCACCCTCATTTGGTATAATAAAATCTATATATTTTAGAAGTTTAGTTGGGATTGGTTTCAATGGAGCAGGGTTTAAAATTTTAATAACTTTACCAGCGGAAGCTATTTCAAATACATTTTTAATTGTTACCAAAGGAATTTCCATCTGAACTACGACAGAACTCGCATTTCTTATTAATTCACTCCTAGATTGTATATCTTGGATACTTAGTTTAACATTAGCTCCAGGTGCGACACTTATCATATTTTCGCCATTTTCATCAATTAGTATGAAAGCTACTCCACTTTTTTCTTGAGGATCTCGAATAATATAGTCAATATTAATTCCTTCCAAAGCTAATTTAGAAATCATTTGATCTCCAAAGGAATCCATCCCTATCTTCCCAATAAAAAAAGTATTCGATCCAGACCTAACTGATGCAACAGCTTGATTTGCTCCTTTTCCCCCTAAAAATTGCTTAAAGACACCTCCAGTAACGGTCTCTCCTGCTACCGGAAGTCGTTTAGAATAAATGTTTAAATCCATATTGCTTGAACCAATTATAAGCACATATTTGACTTGTTTAACCATTACTAAAGCACATGTTAAATATATTTTTCATAAATTGAATTAAGTATATATGACTAAATATGGATCATCATAATATTTTATTTACGATTGAATAGTTTTAGAATGGTTCTAATTTATTTTAAAATAAAAATTCAATTTGATGATTAAAATTTAAAAAAAACTAAAAAAAAATAAAATTTTATTAAATATTTATTCCCCTTCCTCTTCAGCAGCTAGTTCCTCCTCTAATTCCTCAAGTGGAACAGGTGCTGGTGTAGTCAACATGCTATAGCCAATCCAAATTGCAATAATCGCGATTAAGATTACTAGTAACCACATTGGAGCGACAACAAAGAGTTTCCAATCAAGCCAGTCAACACCAAAAATATTTGCCCATGAATCCCAATTTGGGTTAGCCCAGATTGTGTCGAATAAAAGATCAATAATAGAACCCATAGTATAAACTATTGCTATTAAAATGCCTACAACCATAACAATAGCTCCTATGATTTTATCTTTAGCTATATTAGTTCAACTCCTTAATTATTTTTAGTTTTCAATTCATTTATTTCAAGTTTAATTATTAGATTTATAAAAAAATTTTATAAATTTTTTTTTATATACTTTTTAAAAAATGATTAAATTAAAACCATTCTATTGTAAGTGGGTAAAAAGTGAAATGATCATGAAATTATTTAATATTGCTAAAATTCTATACTTTGGAAATCAAATTAGACTATTTTTTTGTATAATTACACCTTGATATTTTTCAAATTAAATTATAAGCTTTAATTAAACCATTATCATGACAACTGAAGAAAAATCTTTTTTCAGGGTAAAATTTAATCTTATTAGAACAAGAATCAATCTCTTCTTCCCATAAAATCCTACCTGTCATTTGATCAATTATCATAATTTCACCTTTAGTTGTTCCTCCTAAAATTAGTATTTTATCTTCAGTCTCAATTATTTCTAGAGTCTCAAAATTAAAACCTATTAATTTCCATAATACTTTGAGATTATCGTTCAAACAAATCATTTCTGAAGAAAAATTAATATTATTAAGAGGAGTAGAGTTATTAAAAAAAGCGAATGAGTAGGAACTAGCAATAATTTTATTGTGAATTTGAAATGGGAATGAAAAACATTTCCATACAAAATCGTTGAAACGTATTACTTTTATTTCTTCCTGGGTATAATTATCAATAAAATGTATTTTCTTATCATCTCCTCCAAAGATTATTAAAGTACTGTTGAGAGCATTCATAAAATTAATACATCGAATTTTATCATTGTACTTTTTAAACCATAAGAGATCTCCATTTATTCCATCAAAGAATCGAATAGTTCCATCATTACCACAAGCTCCTAATTCTTTTGTTTTTTTATCAGTCGAGAAAATAAACGCATCTCCTACACCCTTTTCAAAAACTTGCCCCCATATTAAATCACCATTACGTGAGTTTAAGACTCTTATAGTATTATCTAGAGAAAGTGCTATTATTTCATTTAAATTATCACTATTTATATCATCAAATAGAATTCCACTTATAGAAGAACCAAATTTATGCCTCCAAAATAAATCTAAATTATAGTTGATATCACATTTATATGTTTCTAGATAACCATCCATTCCACCTAAGAGTAATTCATTATTACCATCATTGTCAATATCATTTACTTTCAAATGCCAAATTGGTGAATTCCTTAAAATTAGTTCTTTGTGTAGTATCTGGCCAGTTAAGGAAATTACTAAAATTTCTCCTGTATTTGTGTAAGCAATGAGCTCTGTTTGACCATTATTATTAATATCACCTAATTCTAGCCCAATAATCGTATTATTATATTTCAAATTCCAAATTTCCTTAACATGCATAATGAACTTTTGGTTTATCCTATAAATTTTTAATTAATTATAAAAAAAAATAATTAATTGATAATTTTTCTAAATAAGAACGAAATTTATATTTTTTATATTATTATCAAAAGTAGGATTATTATAAAATAATCAAAATTTGGTAACTAGTAATTGAACCAGAAAGGAGTTAGAAGATAATGTCATTTGACATAAAACTGGATATGGATGCATGTACCGGATGTGGTACTTGTTATGAAGTTTGCCCTTCTGAATGTTTTGGTGAACCTGAGGGTGGTAAGGTAAACGTTCTTGAAGAAAACAGAGAAGATTGCGTAGGATGCAGAGCGTGTGAAACCCAATGTCCTGAAGAGGCAATAGAAATAATCGAAAACTAAATTTTCAAACTAGTAATATTATTTTTTTTCTTTCTATTTAATTTTCTGAAGATTAAATGTCTGCACATAAAAATGCAATTATTTCTTTTATAAATTTCTTAATATCTTTTATTCTGATTGTCTCATTTACCCCATGAGTATTAGAGGAAGCAGTAGCAACTCCTCGAATTATTATTTCTTGAGTATTCATAATTTGGGCTACAAAACCTACATCAAAAGCAAGATTCATTCCCGTTATACGAATTTTTTCTTCTGGAATTTTATGTGTAAGCTGAATAACCTTTATAATCCTCTTAACTTCAGGACTATTTATGTCAACTTTAAGTGGAGGATATGAATATTCAAATGTGGTTTTTATTTCTAACGCTTTACTATTCTCCTTCCCTCTTTCGATGGCTTGAATTAATTCTTGTTTTACTTCTTCAATATTTTCACCGGGAATAACTCGTCTATCAATTGTTAGTGAACAAAGATCTGGAATAATATTTGACTTTTCTCCTGACTTTAGCATGTTTAAAT
Organism: Promethearchaeota archaeon; assembly: GCA_048941625.1. Lineage (GTDB taxonomy): Archaea > Asgardarchaeota > Lokiarchaeia > Sigyniarchaeales > SOKP01 > Loki-b32. The sequence goes on from JBHLNK010000027.1 coordinate 21,666, forward strand.
TAAATGCTGGACTCAGACCCCTTTTTTCTTTAGTTTTAGGATCAGGAAAACCTGGGATATCTTGGCTATAACGTGACTCTACTCTCTTTTTTAAGTCTAATAGTTCCACCAAAATTGGAATCATTCCTTCTATTGCATTAACACCTAAAAGGCTAAGGCCTGAATGAGCACTTTTTCCTATCGTTTTAACTTCAATGATTAAATCTCCTGCTGTACCTATTAAAACAATTGGTTCGATAGAATAATCAATAGAAAAAACCGTCCCTTTTACGTAACCTTGTTCAGATAAATATCTAATTCCAGGATATACCCCTAATTCTTCATCAGTGCAATTTAAAACACGAATATTATATTTAGGTTTGAGATTTAAATTTTCAATTATTTGAAGGGCAAGAATTACACAAACCATAGAACCTTTATTATCTCCAACACCTCGACCATAAATTTTCCCACTTTTTATTTTAGTTGCTTCAAAAGGTGGAAATCTCCATTTTTGGTTCCCTTCATCTGTAGCTGGAACAACATCCATATGTCCACAGAATGTTATATATTTATTTTGATTGAATTCTTTTGTAGCGATTAAATTGATTCTTGGTCCCGTAATTGGATATGGAATTTGTTGAAGTAACTCTTCCGGCACAATAACTTCTTCAAGTGTATATCCTAAATTTTTAAAGTATGGTGAAATTGAATCAATGTATTTCCTATAAGAGTCACCAGGGGGTACAGTAGTATTAATAGAAATTAATGTTCTCACAATTTCCATGATTTTTTCTTCATCCAAGTTATCAACTTCTTCGAAAATTTGAGATAAATCCATTATGATCAAAATTGATTATTTTTTAAAAAAGAAATCTTTTACTAAAAAAGAGTTTTATGAGAAAAAGATATTTCACCATAATAATATTCTATTACAATTTTTACAGATCCCTTCGTTGATTTGGGAATTCATACAATTTTCATGGTAAAAAGCTTTGCAGGATTGGCACATATATATTTTTCCTGTATTTTCTGTGAAATCAAAACCACATAAAACACACTTGCTAGTATAGGAAAAAGTATTACTATTTATATCTGCTTCAACTATTTGCGAAGTCTCAGTTAATCCTGTTCCTTCGGTACTGGGGGTCAAGTATTCAGATTGTGGAGTTGGTGTAACCCATTGTTGTTCTAAAGGGTGTTGATATTGAGATTGCTGGGTTTGAGTGGTTTGCCAATCAGAAACATATCTAGTTGCTGGTTCTTTCGATATCCCCATCTTTCGAGATATTTTTTCATCTAATATATTCGTTAAGATTAAAGCAGAAGCGTATTTACCTTTAGCTCCCCCTTTTTGCAAATGAGTATGACTAATCATATGAATTACTTTTCCTCCCATTTTCCCATAATCAAATTCCACAAGGACAGGAGATTCACCCCATTTGTTTTGAATTTCCCATGAACTAATTAATACATTAACAGCCTGGGGATTTATGATTTGTATAGGAAACGATCTTGTTTCTAACCACCAACGGAATTCAGTTTTCTTTGTGTCTTTTGCTGTTTGCTTTTGCCATTTACTCTGTTGTATTTCAGTTAATACTCCTTCTAAAAAAGGATGATTTGTGTTAATAATTTGACAAGCAACAACAGCATCAGCGGTTCTTGCTCTATTCCATCTTATAAAGCCAGGAAAAATATTTTCAATAATAGATTGTATTGCCCAATCTGTTGTTATTAACCATCCCCCTTTCATGACAAAATCTTTTATTTTTGGATAGGATGAATGTGGAATATCACTACCAGGACATCCTATAAGTAAAACATCATATTGAGATAGATCTTCTTTCATTATATCTTTTTCTCTTATTACATTTTTTAAAGAAGCGTACATATGTTCAATCACTTTTTTTGGCTTTTCATATCTTCCATTAACTGCCAATATTTTCCCATGCTTTTCAACAGCTTGAACAACATCTTTCTTGTTTAAGGCTTCCATTTTACGTTTTTTCACTTCAGAATAAAGATCCTTCCAGCTCATATAACAAACCTTTAAATAAAGTTATTAAGAATTTAAAGATATTTTAAAATTATAATAAATGATTTAATATATATATTTTAATTAAAAGGGATAATTTTGCTAAATTTAAAAGATTTAGGACAACCTTCTGAATTTTGGGAATACTTTCAAAAAGTTTCTAGAATTCCTCGATGTTCTGAGCATGAAGAAAAAATAAGAACATTTATAAAAGAAGAATCAGAGAGATTAGGCTTTAAAAATAGGATAGATAAAGCAGGGAATTTAGTAATTAATATTCCATCAAAAATGGAAAATTCTATAAAATGTGTATTACAATGCCATATGGATATGGTTTGCGAAAAAAATGAATCAATTTCCCATGATTTCTCGAGGGATCCATTAAAATTGAGGATTGAAGTTGTAAATGGTGAAAAATGGTTAACAGCTGAAGGTACAACTTTAGGCGCAGATAATGGTGTAGGGATATGTTATATTTTAACGTTGTTAAATAAAATCCAAAAGGGTGAACTAAATTTTAATGCAATGGGTTTTGATTTATTATTTACTGTAGATGAGGAACAAGGTCTTAGAGGAGCTTTTGAAGTTGATGAAACTTTCATAGATGGAGATTTCCTTGTAAATCTTGATTCTGAAGAAGATGATGCTGTCACTGTAGGATGTGCTGGAGGGCTTGTTCACTTCGTAGAGATAAAAAAAAATGTTAAGGATTTAAATAATCAAGATAATAAGTTCGTCCCTATTAAGATATTTATCTCTGGTCTTTTAGGAGGTCATTCTGGAGTAGACATTCATCTAGGGAGAGGAAATGCTTTGAAAATAATCGGTGAACTTTTATGGAAATTAAATAATAAATATTCAATCCATTTATGTTCAGTCGATGGAGGTAATAGAACAAATGCCATCCCGAGAGAGTCTACAGCAATATTCTATATTAAAAAAGAACAGTTAACAGAAATAATTGAATACATCAGAATTATTTTTAATGATATACAAGTTATTTTTGATGGAATTGAACCTAATTTAGAATTGGATATTAAAAACTTAGAAGATTCTAATCAATTTGAAGTTTTATCTGAAAGTTTACAGAAATATCTTTTGAATATTATGTATCTTTTACCTAATGGTCCTATATCAATGCATCCTCAGATTAATGGTTTAGTTTTTACTTCATCGAACTTTGCAGTAATATCAACCCGAAAAAATGATATTGAAATTAAATTAAGTCAAAGAAGTTTAAGTGAATATTTCAAAAGAGTAATTTGGGAAAAAACTGAGGTCTTATTTAATTTATCCGATTTAGAAATAAACATAATAAAAGATTCAGATTATCCTGGTTGGACACCTAATTTTAAATCAAAACTCTTAAACAAATGTAAAGAATCATATCAAGCATTATTTTCACAAGAAATAAAAATAAAAGCTATTCATGCAGGTTTGGAATGTGGAATTATAAAGAAAAAGTTTACTCAAATGGAAATGATTTCAATTGGTCCTACAACCGAAGGTGCTCATTCTCCAGATGAAAGGTTAAATGTTAAATCTGTTGGAAAGGTTTGGAAATTATTAATTAATTTGTTACAAAAATTAAGTTAACAAATCAAATATTATCTGAAATTAATTAAAAAACTTAATAAATTTATTTTAATAATAAATTCATAATTTATGCAAAAAGAAACAATTAAAAAAGAAGAAATTGTTGGTTCTGAAACAGTAATTGAGAAACTTAGAAGCAGAACTCCATGGATTTTTGGTGAAACTATAAGAAAACCTAAAATAAGTTTTCCTAAATTGAGTCTTCCTAGAGTTTCTCTTCCAATGCCTTCAAGATCCTTAAGTATAATAGTAGTTATAGTAGTTTTGTTTGTCCTTCAAACTGGGGTCGTTTATTTAATTGTTAGACAACCTATTGCACTAGGAGCCACTCAAGAAGGAGATCCTGTCTTTATTTATCAAGATGTTCATGAGAGTTATATTATAGAAGGTATTGTGGCATCAATCTTAATTCTTTTTTGCTCAGTTGGATTTGTAATGCTCTACCAAGCATCAAAATATGTATATAATAAGAAGATGGCAATATCAATTTTAGTGATTGGATCAGTTATGATTTTGATAACCTTTATATTACTCCAATATATGATTGGAGTGAAAGCGGGAACTGTTATCCCTTCTACTTAACTAATTCTATAATAAATTTAGTTATAGTTATGTCTTTATATATTCAAAAAGAAAAAAAGAAAAATAAATTTAAGATATTATATATCAAACCAAAATTATTTATCCAATAAAAGCATTATAAGCTGCTTCATCCAATAAATTACCTTTTTCACCATCCCAGTTTGATGGATCTATCTTAAAAAGCCAAGCAGCATAAGCATCTTCATTAATTTTTTCAGGCTCATCCATCAAATCAGAATTAACTTCGGTTACAGTTCCACTTACAGGTGAATAAATATCTCCAACTGCTTTACTTGATTCAACTGTACAATCAATTGGATCACTAGAAGGCTCATCACCATCCATTTTTACTTGTTCGAGAGTTGCCCCCTCAAGACCTTCTACATCAACAAAACTAATTTCACCAAGTTGTTCGGCAGCAAATGGAGTGATTCCAACCATTTTGGATCCATCATCAAACCATTGATGAGTTTTTGTAAACCATTTAGCCATTTTTACATAACACTTTTTAAATTAATTATGAGTTCTAATAATATTGAATTAAATAGTATGTTTAAATTAATTAAGATAAGAATTTAAAATTTTATGATAGGTTTTCATATTTAATACTCAAAAAAAAATGGATATTAAATTAAAAGATCAAATTGATTTTTACAATGAATTTAAGGAGTGCTATTTTAAAATAATAGATGACTTTCAGTTTAATTACCGAGAGGACTGCAGAGCACGGGATTATTTGTCTTCTATATTTTATAAAAAACCTATTGAATGGAAATTAGAAAATGTTTTACATCTATTTAGAGAAAAAATAATATCAAGACTGTCAATTTTAGTTTATGGTTGTGGACCATCATTAGAAAAAACAGTAAATGCTCTCATAAAGAAGAAAGGTGTGAAATTATTTGAAAATTTCATAAATTTAGCAGCAGACGGAGCATCTATATTATTAAAAGAAAAAAAGATTAAGATTGATGCGATAATAACTGATTTGGATGGTATAACCAAACAAGAATTTAAATATACAGATTTTGTTATAGTCCATGCTCATGGGAATAATATTGAAAATCTAAAATTCTTCTCAAAACAGATATTAGATTTTAAAAATATCATAGGAACGACCCAAGTTAAGCCTGTGCCAAATTTAATAAATCCCGGAGGCTTTACTGACGGAGATAGAATTCTTTACTTTATACGCAGTTTATTAAACCCTTTTCAAAAGGTTTATCTTATTGGAATGGATTTTGGAGAAATTATAGGGAAATATTCAAAATTAACAATTAAAACAAATCAAAAGGCTAATCAAATTAAAATAAAGAAACTAAATTATGCGATAAAATTAATAAAATGGATAGAAAAAGCGTTTAAGAATGAAATTTATTTTGTCAATTCTAATTATTTGACAGAAAATTTTAAAAATTTATCGATTGAAGAATTTCTCAAATAGAATACTAAATTCTATAATCTTCGATACCCAAAGATGTAATCCTATATAATAATCTTTTTTCAGGAAGAGTCATCGAATTTACAAGGTGAACATATCTTTTTTCTTGATTTAGGTAGTCCAAATATAAGTACTCTGAAAAAAAATGATTTAATAGGTGGTTTCCAACAGGTATTACTCTTATTAATGGAACCTGAATAAAATTGGAAATTACTTGGGTTGTAGTTATAGTAATTAAATTATATTTTTCAGATAGAGCATTGATTTTGTTTAAAATCTTTAAAAAGATAAGTTTAGTCTTATTTGGAGAAAGTTCTTTATTGGCTAATTCAGAGTTATAATAATTGTTTATTGTATCAATAATTAAGATATTACAGGAATTTTTTTTGAGATGGTTTTCAAGTTCCTTAAGTGATAATAATAGCGCTGAGTTACTCATGATTTTAGATACCAAAATTGTTTTTAGAAATTTATTGTATTCTATTTTATTTTTCTTTACCATCTCCCTCAACCTTTCAGGGCGGAATGTATTTTCCGTATCGAAATAAAAAACAAAAGGCGATTGTTCATATTGAAAATTTTGATTATGCTGAGAAAAATGAAGATAGGCTTGAACACATAATTGATGACATAATAGAGTTTTACCTGTTTTACTTTCTCCAAAAATTAGATATTTTTTTTTACTAAGAAAACCGCCCTGTAATATTTCATCAAAGCTTTTGGTACCAAATGGTAAAAAATATTGCTGCTTTTTGGATTCGGTAGATTTTTCAAAAATTTTTTGATTATTAAAGATTTGGTGATCATCAATTTGTAATAGCTTGCTAATATTCATTATTTATTACTAATGAAATCTGTTGTTTATTTACATTAAGAATTATTAATATATGATAAACTAATAATTTATATTAAATCTAAATAAAATCGAAAAATTAATTTTAAAAAATTCATAAATTAGAAATCAAAGTGCATTAAATAATTTGATTTAATTAAAATAATCAGCTCGGTATTTGCATTCAGATATGGCAAAGAAAAAAAAAGAAACCTGTCCTTATTGTGGTAAAAGTTTTGCTTATTTATCTCGGCATAAGTGTAAGATCAAAGAACATGTTGAAGGTCCTTCAGAAGAAAAGTCTGATATCGAAAGGAGATTTGAAAGAATTGAAGAAAAGAAGAAAGAATTCAACCGAACACTTAGAAAAGAGGAAAAATCAGTTTTAAATATAATAAATCGCGAGAAAGATATATTTTTTAATAGACTTTTAGAACTAAGCAATAAAAAACGAACGGATCTAGAAGAAATACTCGAATTGTTAGTATTACAATCAAAAATAAAAATGAAGCGGGAATTAGTTGATGCTTCCTGGACAAAACATGTTTTTGCTATTGAGGAAATTGATGTCAAGGTAAAGGATGTGAAAATTGATAAAAATAGAAAAGATTTCGTTTGGAATATGTTTTCAAAACAGCCTTGTTTTATATGTCCTTTTCGGGATAAGTGTAATGAAACTAATCTTGATCAATTTAATCCTCGCCATTGCCCTTGGTTGACGGAATGGATTGAAATTGCTTTGAAAAAAGAAGATTATAGCATTAACTTCGACGAAATTGAAACTAGATTGCAAGACATTTAACTATTTCTTTTGTAAACCAATTAAATAAAGTTCATTACTTTTTTTGTTTGAAGATTTTGGTTTATATGATTTTAAGTATCTAAACATCAGTCTCACCTTTTTAGTGAATTCAACTAGATCTGAACCTTGAAATACCTTAATCACTGCATTACCTTTATACTTTAGATACTTTCTGACTATTAATAAAATTTCATTACATAAAGCTAATTGCTTTATATGATCAGTGAATTTATTTCCACTCTTATTAATGGAAGCATCAGATAAGATTAAATCCAATTTTTTCCCAAAGTATTCTTCAATACTTTCTTGAAAATCTATACTCGTAAAATCTGCTTTAATAATATTAATATTTTCGATTGGTGCTATTTTTTTAATGTCCACACCCATAATTTTATAATAATCAAGATGATAAAATTGATCCTGATATTTTTCAATATTTTCCTCAGCATATTTTTTAGATATCTGCAACCAGGAACCAGGAGCACTTCCTAAATCAAGTATATAAAATGCTCTTTTAAATACATTAAATTTATTCTGAATATCAATTAGTTTGAATACTGATCTTGCTCGATAACCCTCTTTTTTCGCTTTATTATAAAAATATTCCTTTTTGTGAGACTCTTTGTTATGTGTCAATAAAAACCAATTATTTTTGTAATTTAACTAAAATGTTCCTTATTTTGGGTAGATCTAAATTTGTTTTAATAGATAAAAAATCAAAATGAGTTCTGGAAGCTAGAAATCCTATCTTTTTTATTTCTTTAATAATATTGGAGATTTTGGGGACATTAGGAAGTTTTAGATCTCGACATAATTTATGAATGTTATAATAAGAGATAGGCATATCGATTTCATCGATAGCATAATTCAAAATTTTTTCAATTCTTTTTTTATTTTGAGATTGGATTTTATCATTAAAATGAAGTAAACACTTAACAAACCTAATATTATGAAGTTTACCGTTCCATAACGGTCCAGCATAATCTAAATTCTCTTTATTCTTACAAATCGGGCATTGATTTAAAAAAAACAAAATATTAGTTCCCGTTGCATATCGGAAACCACAATTTTTACAGTAAATAAGATATCCAAAATTTTGAAAGTCTTTTGAAATTCTCTTTTTGTTTTTAAAAGATAAACAAAAGATTCTAATAAAATGACCAGAATAAAAGCTTAATAGAGGTACTATGCCCATCTTATTAATATTTGCAATTCGAGATATGAAATATAATAGAATTCGAGTACCTATTTCCTTACAGAACTCTGTATGAAGAGGTTTTGACATATATTTCCTTATACATGTATTTGGCCTCACTCCAAATAAAACCGCTGTATCTGTTGCGGTAATACACATTAACCCATCTACTTTTTGTAGCGCTTTAAAAGCAGAATCTACGTAAAGATTAGGCGTTCCGAAGGGATCGATTGATATTACATTTGGTTTTGTAAGTGTATCATCCGTAATAGTCCTCAATTCAGAGAAAAGAAGATTAGCATCTTTATTAAACACCTCAATATGAAAATTAGATTTATTTAAATTGTTTAATTTGATATTTTTATTAATTAACCTAACTGCCTCAGGATTTATATCATTTATGTAGATTTTTTTTATATTTTTACACTCTTTTAATATTCTAATTGCACTTACTCCCGAAGCAGCCATAGAATCTACAACTAATAACTCATCTTGATTGAATAATTCCTGATATGCATTAATAGCTAAAAGGGAGATATCACGATTGATAGCCATCTTACTATTGTAGAAAACATTCATTGTTTTCGAAGGAATTGAATCCTTATCTGTGTTATATATGTAAAATTCTGCGAGACCTTCTTTAATAAGAGTTAAATCCTTTTTATCCATTATCCTATATCTTATAATTCAATAAATAAGTTTAATTTTTATATACTCTTAATAATAAGTTTAAAGAAATTAACCTAGTTTCAGAATTAATTATATGGAATTTAAAATTTACTAAATTAATCAAATCCTTTTTGTTTTAAGGTTGAAGTATACTCAATAGTTTTTTTTTCTGAGATATGATTAAATAATAATTTTCTCTCATTTAATTTCGGTGTTTTAGCTATTTTCAAATGATAATTGACCCAATATTCCATGACTTTTCCACCACTTTGAATTTCGACTATTTGGTCATCAATATTTTTTCGACTGCTCTCATTGACTATTAAGACTTCAAGACTATAAATTTCATTTAAAAAAGCCAAATTAGCTAATATTTGGTTTAATTGATAATTGAGATTATAATTAGCCTCTTTTTTATCTTGAGTTAATTTTAAACGATATAAATGAGTTATTGAATCTATTATAATTAAATTAGGTATTTTCTTCTTATTTCTAATAAAGTTTAATATCAAAAATTCAAAATTGAATACAATATTATTTAATTCACTAAAATCTGTTGTTTTGATGAATAAAATATTTTCTAAATCTTTTGAATCAGTAATACTCAATAAAATTCTTTCCGAAGGGATATTTGGTTTAGTATAAATATAAATAACTTTTTTTCCAATTTTTGCAGAGTTTATAGCTGTCTGAATGCAAAATATGGTTTTTCCAACACCAAAATCTCCATATACAGAAAAAATACCTTTTAAGGTGTCAATCGAATTAAAGTATTGATTTAATTCTGAGAATGGAAATTTCATGTAGTTAAAAATTATTAATTTTATCTAATATTTATTATTATAATTTGAGAAATAAAATTTTATATATTAACACTGAAAATTTAAAATTTTTTTACAGAATTAACAAGGAACTTTCTCGATTAGGCATTAAGTTCGAAATTTTAAATGTTAAAGATAAGCTTCCAAATACCCCATCTATAATATTAACGACTACACAGGAGCTCTCAAAATTTAAAAGCCTATATAAAAATTTGAACTTTCTGCCATATTCCTATGAAAAAGATTTTCAGCATTACATTTTAAAAGTAATAGCAGCTTATAGGATTGAATACAAAGAATTTTATTCCGAATTGCTATTTTCAATAGATCCAGGGACTAAACAAATTGGAATTGTTCTATTTTTAGATGACCTATTTCTAATGTCTCATACAATATATGATAAAAGTGTATTCATTGAATTTATTAAAGATATAGTAAACTGCTTCCAAAAAGATAATCCCTCATTATTAAAACTAGACTTTAAATTCGGAAATGGAGTTTTAGCTTTAACAGTCGAATTAGTAAAAGAAATTTATAACTACTTTTACGATCACCAAAATATGAAAATATGTTTAATTGATGAGTCTAAATCATCAAAAAGTAAATTTAAAGATAAAAGAAGAAGAGTAACCACTAAACATGAAGTATCAGCATTAATTTTATCACTAAGAAAGGGAATTGAAGTGGATCAGTCAAATTATTTCAAAGCATTTAAACCAAATAAAATTCTGGAATTATTGAATAAAGAAGGTAAAAACAATAAAGATAATGAAATAGAAGATGATTTATCAAATTTAGAACCAATAATCAATAAACTATTAAATAATGAAATTTCACTCAGTGAATCTTATGAAATTGTTAATACTAATGCTAAAATCATTGATTGAATTTGATATAATCCTTTTTGTAATAGCCAATAATAAACAAAAAAAAATTTAAAATGAAGAGATTTAAAAGTATAGACATTTTTCGCGGATTAGGTATGGTTTACATCATGGTTGGCCATATGATTGATTGGTGGTCTCAACCTGCTGATGATTGGTTATTCTATATACATGTCTCTCTCTTTTCAGCTTTAGGAGCAGCAGGTTTTGTTTTTGTTTCAGGAATAAGTACTATGATATCTTATAGAGTTAGATTAGTAAAAGTAAAAGGTTCAAGGGAAGAAAAATTAAAACATATAAGATTAGAATATTATATACGAGCCATATTAATTCTAGGCTTGGCATTATTATATAATGGCATAGTAGCAATCCAATTTTTTGATCCAGCTATAATCTGGAAATGGTTTATTATCTTAACGGTTGCAGGTTGTCTTTTTTTAGCTTGGCCATTATTAAAAGCTTCAAAGATTTTAAGAATTGCTGTTGCTATCCTTATATGGATTATAAATCAAATAATATTAGCAATTTTATTACCATTCCAGAATCAGTTTAATTTGCCAGGATTGTTTTTCTATATTTTATATAATTCACTGGATCAAAATCCAATCTTGTCATTCTTCACTTTCTTTTTGGTGGGAACAGTAGTAGGCGAAATTATATTTGAATTTTCATTGATAGATAATAAAAGCCCTAAAAAAATAATATTTTTTAAAAAAAAGATATTTAAGCCTCTTTTAATATCAGGTATACTTCTAATAGCAATTGGTATATTATTTTTATATCCAGAATTATTTACAGAAAGAATTCTAACAATTAATACCAATATATGGTGGATGATTTATACTCTTGGTATTGATCTTATTATAATATCAATACTACTAAGTTTCGAAATATTTGGAAAATTCAACACTCAAAAAAGCTACAAGTTTCTATTCTATTTCTCTTATTATTCATTAAGTCTTTTCATTTTACAAAATATAAATTTCTTCATTTTTTACAATAGTCTTGACAGATATAATATCTGGGGTTTTATCATAGCATCTGTTGTCTTATATGGATTATTACTTAGATTTTTATATTTTAAATTAGAAGGAAAATTTTCTTTGAAAGTCCAAATTGGGAGATTAACTGTATCTATAGCTCGAAAATTTAAAAATCATTTGTTGATTACTCAATAATGTAAATAATTCTAAAATTTAACTAAAAGTGGATAATAAAGTCAAAATGGAGCTTAAAAGAATTAAAAGCATTGATGTTTTTCGTGGATTATGCATGGCTTGGATGGTCTTAGACCATTTAATTGACTGGTGGATACTCAGGGAATTTCATTGGGTGCAAGATATTGCGATAATGATTATTGACTCTATTGGAGCTTCTGGGTTTTTATTTATATCAGGTGTGAGTATAACTATTTCCTATAGGAGAAGATTGAATAAAGCAAATATTTCTGATGAATCTAATATAAGGATAGCAAAAAATGCGTATTTCTTTCGAGCAGTTTTTATTTTAATTATTGCAATTATTTACAATATACCTACTGCAATATTTTTAGCTAATCCTTCCTATCTTTGGACGTGGTTTGTTTTATTAACATCAGCCATATCGATATTTATGGTTTGGCCTCTTTTATACACATCAAAAATTTTTAGAATTTTATTTGGTATATTCATAATAATTATTAATCAATTCTTGATGAATGCTTTAACTCCTTATCAAGGTGAATTTAATATTCTGGGAATTTTGTATCATATTTTGTATAATGATATCTATCAAGATCCAATTTTATCATTCTTCCCATTTTTTCTATTTGGGACAATTTTTGGAGATATTTTATTTAAATCATACTTGAATATTAACTCAAATGAACAAAAACAAAGATTGAAAAGAGATATTTTGGTTCCTACAATATTAATTGGAATTTCATTAATTGTAATTGGAGTCATGTTATACTTCCCTGAAATCTCTAGTACATTTTTAATTAGACAAAGCTTTTCTTGGATTATATATTCTTTAGGAATAGAAATTCTTCTTCTTTCGCTATTTTTATTATTAGAAAAATTTATTTTTGAAAATGTAAAAAAGAGTTTCAAATTATTATTCTATTATTCATACTACTCTCTTACGGTATATATAGGTCATAATTTATTATATTTTTTATTTTTTAACCTCTTAAATCCTATCAATATTTGGTTTTTTATTGCAGCTACTTTTTTTCTATTAGCTCTTTTACTTAGATTAATTTATAAAAGATTTGATCGACATGCCTCAATCAAAATATTAATTAGTCGATTAAGCTTAAATTTAGCAATCCAAATTTCTAAAAAAAAAACAAATAAGAATTGAAAATGAATAAAATTTTATTGTATTATATTAGTAAAGTTATTACTAGGTATTAGGATAATTCTGAAATTTTCTACCCCATTCATTTTGAAAGAATTCCCTAATTCTGTGTTTTCCAATAGTGGGATACCATAGCATATCATGATATATCATTGAAGCAAAAGTAGGACCGAGGAAAAATAATTCACTTTTGAATAAAGGATAAAGAAACTGTAGTGGTCCTTTCCGTACCATTTGATCACCCCAGATTACTAAACTGCGTTTTACTTTAAAATTCCAATTTATCTTTGATACATCTTCCCCAACAATTTCAATTTGGTCAAAATCTCCACACCCTAAACCTTCTTCATGAGCTAATTTTATTGCCGGTAACTTTAATGGTTCGAATCCCATCATTTTTGCTACAACAGAATCTACCGCAACTTGATCATATCCAGCAAGAATATAATTCTTAATACGAGGTATCATTGTTCTAGGTCCTGCTCCATCTCCGCACACAGTTCCATCCACAACTGCCATGATATTTGGATGGATTTGTTTTTGAATAATAAGTAAATCTACTAAAACTTCCGACATATGTTGATGGGAGAAATGTCTTCTTTTTGTTAATAATCCTCCAAAAGCATTTTTCATAGCACATGTTATGCCACCATGTTTCATTTCTCCTTCAGTTTTCTTTAAAGAGCCACCTACTGCTCCCGTATGCCCATGAGTTTTAATCGTGGGAAGGTGAATTATTGGCTTTCCTACATAAAATTTCGGTATCGAAAAACCTTCTGGAAAAATTTTCGAATCTAAAGCATGCAATCTCTTATTTTTCAGTGAAATAAATTTTGATCTTAAAGATTCATAAGGGACAAAAGGTATTCTGGTTAAAGGTACAAACCAAACGCCATACTTCTTTAAAATTGGTTCCCATTTATTTCCTTTCAAACCTTTTTCAATATTTGTAACTACTGTTCTGTTTTCGGCAGTAAAGATTTTTCTAGGGTTATATCCTTCCTCAATTAGCGCTTTCAATACTCCTTCTACTTGCCAGGGAGGACTAGAGCATGCGGGAAAGAATTTAGACCAACTAAGATTTAACTTTATGATGATTTTATCAGTTTTTTTAAAAGAGCTTTTATACTCTGCCAATTCCATCAATTTGGCATAATCTTCTGTAACATTCTGAGGTGAAGTCTTGATCACATAGACTTTGGAATTTTGAATAGTCATTATAATAATGAATATAGACTAATTTAACTTATTTTCTAAATAAATAATTAAAATAATAATAATATTCAGTTCCTTACATAAAAGAAAAAAAATTAAAAAAATTAAATAGAGTTAATCTGAGATAAACTGTATTCCCTCATAAGATTTACTATCTTTCTTGAAAGGTAAACACATCATATAATGAGTACCCCCTAGTGATATTTTCCTTGGACTATCAATACCACATCCGACATGTTCCCCTTTTTCTTGACATCTTGGGTGGAAAGCACATCCAGAAGGAGGGTTAATTGGACTTGGAACGTCACCTTCTAAGATAATCCTATTCTGTTTAGAACCTGGATCAAATGTAGGTCGAGCAGATAATAATGCTCTTGAATATGGATGTGTAGGGTTATAAAATACCTCATCTATAGAACCTCCCTCAACAAATTTTCCCAGATACATAACTTCAATATCATCTGCTATATGTTGTACAACACTTAGATCGTGAGTAATAAAAAGGTACGATAAACCAAATTTTTGCTGTAATTCTTTCAATAGATTCAAGATCTGAGCTTGGACGGATACATCCAATGCTGAAGTCGGTTCATCTAATATTATAATTTCTGGGTTGCAAGCTAAAGCTCTTGCAATCACAATTCTTTGTTTCTGACCTCCTGAAAACTCATGAGGATATCGATCTAAATGTTCTGCTTTCATAGAGACCGTTTCTAAAAGTTCTAAAACCCTTTGACGAATTTGAGTGCGTTTACTCATTCCCTCTAGTATTCTAAGAGGTTCACCAATTATATTTACAATCTTCCAACGAGGATTTAATGATGAATCTGGATCCTGAAAAACCATTTGGATCTTTTTCCTGAAAAACTTTCCTACAGTTAAATCCTCAAAGATCTCCTTTCCTTTGTTTCTCGCTTTTATATAACGCTTTCTTACCCATTTAGGCATTTTACCGATAAAATTATTAATCTGCTCTTTTCTTTGGCGATAAATATTGTTTACCCAAGCAAGATACAGGGTCTTTACTCTTCTCATTAATTTCTCATATAATCCTTGGATTCTTCCTGGATCAACTCTTCTATCCTCAAAATATATCTCACCATCAGTATTAGGGACAAGGTTTAAGATGGTGTTCCCAATTGTTGTTTTTCCACATCCGCTTTCTCCTACTAATCCTAAGGTTTTCCTTCTTCGTAAATCAAATGATACACCATCAACTGCTCTAACTTCCCCTATTTTACGTTTAAAGAGACCTCCTAAAATCGGATAATAAGTTTTAAGATTTCGAACTTTTAAAATTATATCTTCTTTTTTCTTTTTAATCAGATCTTTTTCTGATTTATATTCCTTGATTTGTTCTTCTCCAATTGTCATTTTTTATTTACTTTTCTTTTTTATGAAATATTATAATTTATATGCTTCTTCCTTTTGACTCCAATCAAATTTTAGTGAATCTTTATATTTTGGATCAAAGAGATGACAAGCAACAAAATATTTATCACCTATTTCAATGAGGATAGGTTTTATTTTATCACATATTTCTAATCTATAGTCGCATCTTGGATGAAATCTACATCCAGAAGGAGGATAAATTAGATTAGGGACCATCCCTCTAATTGTTTGTAATTCTGAGTCCCTTTTTTCAATACTAGGGATAGCTGCAATTAATCCTTTAGTATAGGGATGACGAGGATTTTTGAATAGATCTAATGCAGTTGCGTATTCTACTATGTTTCCACTATACATGACTGCTACTCTATCACACAAATCAGCAATAATACCTAAATCATGAGTAATTAAAAGGATAGATGTACGAAATCTTGATTTTAATTCCTTCATTAAATCAAGAATTTGAGCTTGAATCGTAACATCTAAAGCTGTCGTTGGTTCATCAGCGATAAGTAATGCTGGATTACAGGATAGTGCCATAGCAATCATGACTCTTTGTCTCATTCCTCCACTTAATTCGTGTGGATATCTTTTCAAAATATCTTCTGCATCAGCTATTCCAACTTCTTTAATAATTTTTGCTGCTTTTTCTAATGCTATATCCTTAATATTAGGTATATGTACTGAGATTTTTTTAAGTTCAGCAATTTTCTTTAAAATTACCTGTTTCTCTTCTTTTGTTAAGGGTTCTTTCTTTATTTCTTTCTTAATTATTTCATCTTCATCTTTTCTTTCTTCTTTTTCTTCTTTTGATAATTTTGGTTCCTTATTCGATAATAAAAGCTTAAGTCTTTTTATTTCTTCCAGGTTTTTTTTCCTTTCAAGAATTTTCTTATCAAGTATTTGCTTCATTTCCTCGTTTTGATGCAGAAAAAATACTTCTGAAACCTGTTTACCAACAGTCATAACTGGATTTAAAGAGTTTAGAGGATCTTGAAAAATCATAGTAATTTCTTTTCCACGAAAACTTCTCATATCCTTTTCAGATAGGTCTAAAAGATCATCTCCTTTAAAACTGACAGATCCTTCTAGTATCTTACCTGGTGCTCTTACTAATCGTAATATTGAGAGAGCTGTTACTGATTTACCACAACCTGTTTCACCTACTAAACCTAAGGTTTCATCTGAATACATATCAAAAGAAACACCATCAACAGCCTTAACTACACCTTCTTCAGTGTAAAAGTATGTTTTTAAGTTTCTAATTTGAAGAAGAGGTCCATTTTGGGTAGATTTCTCTCGTTCTGATTCTAGATCTTGAGTATAACTGATTGTTTCAGTTTCTTTTACTTGTTTCATTTTCTAAATCTCTATCTTAATAATTAAACATTTTTTTAAATTAATAACTCATAAATTTTTCAATCTTGGATCTAAAGCATCTCTAAGGCCATCGCCAAGGAGCATAAAGCCTAATACTGTTATTAGTATCATAAATCCCGGCCAAAGTGATGCCCATGGTGCTGTTTGAAGATGAAGCCTGGCTTGTGCTAGATCATTTCCCCATTCTACTAGTGATGGATCACTGAATCCCAGAAATGCTAATCCCGCTAAACTTAATATAACTCCACCAATATCGAATGTAAATGATATGATAATTGGCTGGATACAATTGGGTAAAATGTGCCTAAACATAATCCTCCAATTTCCTGCTCCTGCGACTCTTGCTGCTTCTACATATGGTAAGCTTCTCGCTTGAAGAACATTGCCTCTTATTAGACGGGCATAATATGGAACACCTAAGATACCATATGCAAGCATGATATTTTGAATATCCACGCCCATGATTGCGATAAATACTGCAGCAAGTATTAATCCCGGGAATGCTAGCATTATATCAGTGAGTCTCATTATTATTGAATCCACCCAACCTCCATAATAAGCAGCAACAACTCCGATAATTACTCCTAAGATAAGGCTAAAAATTATTGCTGGTAATGCTACAGTTAGGGAAGATCTGGCACCAAAAATACACCTCGCTAGAATATCTCGTCCAAATTTTGTCACTCCTAGAGGATGATCTGGGGAGGGAGGATCCCACCAATTAGAATAAACCCCATTAGCAACTTCGAAAGGGTAAGGTGATATCCATGAAGGAAATACTGCAAAACTTACAATGACAAATATTATTAAGATACCTAAAATTGTCAAAAAAGACTTAAATCTTTTTATTAATTTCCGTTTACTTCTATTCTTTTCATATTCAAATTGTCTTCTTGCTAAATCTTCTTGTTGAGATCCAGGGATAAGAATGAATTTAGGATTCTTAAAGGTCCAAGAAAGAACTTTATTTGTGGCAGTTTCTCTTTTCTCAATCCCAACTCTTTCTTCTAGTTCTATTTGATATTCTTGTTCCATAATTAACTCACTTTGTTTATTTTATATTTAAATTAAATTTTTAATATCTTATTCGCGGATCTATAAGAGCATAGATCACATCAATTGCGAGATTTATTCCTACAAAAATAATAGTTATTACAAACACTAATGCATTCAATATCCAATATTCAGATTCTCTTATCGAATCGATCATTAATTTTCCAATTCCATTCAGGTTAAAGGTAGTTTCTGTAAGTACGGCTCC
>JBHLNK010000028.1:0-39120 GCA_048941625.1 Promethearchaeota archaeon
ATTGTAATCCAAATATAAATGTTTATTCTCCTCCTGTGATTGCAGGTTATATAGGAACTGATACAATTGGAGGGATAATATCATCTAAATTATATACGTACAAAAAATATACACTATTAATTGATATAGGGACTAATGGTGAGTTAGTTTTGGGAAATATTAAAGGTCTTGTTGCTTGTTCCTGCGCTGCAGGCTCAGCTTTAGAAGGTGTTCATATTTTGCATGGTATGAGAGCCTCAGAGGGTGCAATAGAATCAGTGATTATAGATAGAGAGACATTAGAACCTTCGATTACTACAATAGGAAATCAAATCCCAATTGGAATATGTGGATCAGGACTTATTGATACTGTAGCTGAATTACTAAAGTCACACATTATCACACGAGCAGGAAAATTCAATATTAAAGTAAAAAAATTGACTAATCACAGAAGAATTGTCAAAAGAGGAGATGGATACCATTATATTTTATACCATAAAGGATGGAATAGTGAATTATTTCAATCTAGTGAGGAACATAGTAGTATAAAAGAAATTACAATCTCTCAAAAAGATATTCATCAACTTCAATTAGCAAAAGGAGCATTCTTGTCTGCAGCAAATTTATTACTTAATATGGAAAACAAAACTAGAAATGAACTTGATCAAGTTCTTTTAGCAGGAGGCTTTGGGACTTATATTAGTAAAGAAAATGCTGCGTTTATCGGTTTATTTCCTGAGGTTGATCAAAATAACATCTTTCAAATAGGGAATTCAGCAGGAGTTGGAGCACAATTGTTTATCAAAGACTTTGAGCAACGAAATATAGCAAATAAAATTGCTTATAAAATAAAATATCGAGACATTGCATTATCTCCGAAATTTCAAATGGAATATGCTTTTTCTCTTTACTTTCCGCATTATAACTTTGAAAAATTCCCTAGATTAAAGCAACAATATAATGAAATACCTTTAAATTGAACTTTTAAAAAAATATAATTGATATCATATTAATTACTTCAGAGATTATCTATGTATATTACTACTTAAGTGAAATTAAAAAGATATAATGAAAACAGGCAAAGGGAGAATTATAAAACGGAAATCAGGTAATCGAAAATATGATAGTTTTTGGGTGTATATCCCTAGTAAAATTTCTAGAGATTATGATTTTCCTTTTAGTGATAAGGAAGAAGTGCTAATAGATTTAATCGGAGAGCGTTTAAATATTCGCAAGATCTATAATTTAAGTGAATTGACAAAAAACTATGGTATTGCAGATGCTACACTCCCAAAGATAATAGAAAGTAAAGCTGAATTGAATAAAAATAAACCATTCATCTATTATCGAGATAAGATTTATTCTTATCTAGAGGTAAATTCAGTTTCAAATCAAATTGCAAATTCTCTTCTAAATTTAATGAGAAGATTACAATTAAAAAATCCTAAGATTTCTTTAATGTTTCCTAATTGCCCAGAATCTCTTTTTTGTTGGTTTGGCATAGCAAAAGCAGGTGGTGTCTTTGTACCTATTAGTTATTTGTTTAATGAAGAGTTGTTAGAATTTATCTTAAAAAATAGTGATACTGAGATTTTAATTATTGATTACAAATATTATGCGAATTTTAATAAAATTAGAGAAAAATTACCAAAAATTAAGAAAATTTTTGTTCGAAATGTGCCAGACCATTATAAATTTGATGAAGATTGTGTTCGATTTGAGGAACTATTTTCAGAAAATATAAAGAACCCTAAGATTAATATTAGTAGTTTTCATCCTCTTGAAATCTCCTATACTTCAGGAACAATAGGGAAACCCAAAGGTGTGTTATATAGGAATTATTACAGTTTATCGGGAATTAGTGTAGGGAAGGGATGGGAAGATTTAGGATTCACAAATATTAAGTCTTATTGCCCTTTACCACTATTTCAAGGATTTGAGAGGTATTTTATAATAATTCCTGTAATCTTTTTTAATGGATCTATAATAATAGCAGAAAAGTTTGATGTTTCTAATTTTTGGAGTGATATTGAATTATATAAACCTAATTGTTTTTGCTATTATGGGGCTTATTTGTCATCGCTAGTTAATCATCCGCCACAAAAGATGGATAGAAATCATTCAATTAGGTATGCATTTGGTGCTGGTGCATTAAAAAAAATATGGGAAACTTTTGAAAGAAGATTTGGAATCCAAATAATAGAAATGTGGTCTTTAGTTGAAGGTATCGGTCTTACTATTAATACGGTAGGATCTAAAGGTGGAAAATTAGGTTCTATAGGAAAAGCAGCATTAGGATTCGATGTCAAACTACTTGATTTAAAAGGAAATGTAATACCTTCTGGTCGAGATAATATTGGTGAAATATGTGCTAGATTTAGACTTCCCTTTGAACTCGAATATTATAATTTAAAAGAAGAATCAGTAACTAGAAAAGGAAAAGAAAGATGGGTGTATACTGGTGATTTTGGTTATTATGATCATGAAGGTTTCATATATTATTTAGGAATGAAATCTGATATGATTATCAGAGGAGATCATACATTTTTTGCTATTGATATCGAAATAGTAGCTAATTCTCATCCTCTTGTTGATGGAAGTACTGTGTTTGAAGTCATAGATAAAACTAATTCAGAAAAAGAATTAAAAATATGTGCTGTGATTAAAAAGGGTGCAAAACTTACTCCGAATGAGTTTTATGATTTTTTAAAGCAAAATCTCGCGTTCTTCATGGTTCCTCGTTATATTGAATTTAAAGAAGAAATGCCAAAAAATGCAAATGAATTTGTTCAAAAATTTATTCTGCAAAAAGAGTGGGAAAATGGAAAGTCATTAGATAAAACTTATGATACTAAAGATTTGTTTTAGATTGAATCACTTCAATGATTAAATTACCTCATTTACTTATTCCAAGAATTTATCTCTAAATTTATTTTTTAAAGCAAAATCTTCAATCTCCGCTAAAATATTATAAGCTACTACTTCAACAATGATGTGAGAATAAACACAATTCATCCAGGTATTAATCTTGACACTATACAAAATTCAAATAGGTTTGAATTGATTATACCGAAGGATTTAAGAGAGACTTCACCTCCTACAAGGAACGAAATTAAATTGTTAAGAGAAAAGGTTGACCCTTTAAACATTAGAAAATTAGAAGTACTTCAAGCAATGAAAGAGAAGAATTGTTAAATGAGATAATTTGAAAAGAATTGTCTAAAACAAATAAGTTTCCTAAATCAATTTCTATTTAATTTTTGTGTTTATTAAGCTAAAAAAAAATTTTTTAAGTAAATAGAAAAACAAACTTTTTCTATTTCTTAATTTTCCTGATTATAAAAATACTTATAGCAAGAATAAGGCCGATTAAACTCCAGATAATAGCTGTCCACAGCCAAACTGTTACATTTCCAGGGAAAAATGGATAAAATATCCAAAGAAGAACCAACATAACTGCCCATATAATCCCAATTATTTTCTCATTCTTCTTACTCTCACTCATGAAAAAGATTGTTCCAATCACACCACCAATTATACTCCATATAATTGCTAACCACATCCAGAAAAATATGTCTCCAGGCCAGAATGAATAAGTTGTCCATAGAAATATTAAAATTATTAGCCAGATAATTCCAAATACTTTTTTTATTTTTTCAATTTCAGTCATTATAGCATTTACCTAATTAATAATACTAGTCTATTCAATTTCTTTTTATTTAAAGGTGACTTCTTGGTTCTGATCAATTGTTAAAACAAAAAAAATTAAATAAGTTAGGTTAAAATTTGATTTTTAATTATCAAGAATTTTCAAATTGGGATATATTTCAACTTTTCGACCTTTTTCCCTAAGGATAATAAGGTTCCTTTCAGATAATTTATCTATATGATATTTAACCGTATTTCTCGCAAGATTTATTTTTATAGAAATCTCAGATGAGGAAATTCCTGGATTTTTTTTAATGATATTTAATATTTCGGAGGTAGTATCCGATTTTATTGGAAGTTTTTTAAGTAATTCAATCGACTTAGCTGAAGAAGTGATTGGAAAGTAAAGAGTATATTGTCCATGTTTTTCTTTCTTGATAATATGATGTTTCAATAAGATATGTAAATGCCATTGTAATTGACCCTTCTGTAAATTACAGCTTCTAAGGATCTGGTTTTGATGAATGCCTGGATTATTAAGAATCTGGGTTATAATTTTTATCCGATTTTCATTTTCAAATATATCTGTAAGAGTTAAATAGGATTTTCCTTTTTTAAGGAACCTTCTTCTTATAAAATAACCTTGATATTCTTTTATCGTAATTAGTTCAAAAATAGTTATTGATAAAATTCCTGCGATTAAAACAGAGATAATAATAAGAATTAGGTTAAATAGTAAGTTAGATGCGAAAGTAGCTTCATATGAAAATATCAAGTATAATAATAAAAACACTAGTAGAATAAGAGTAAATGAAAATAACCCAAATTTTACATAATTAAAGGTTTTAAATCGATTTTCGTTCATATCATTCATTTGTTTTTTTCTCTATTTCTACTTAATTTTAAATATGGTATCATAAAAGCTACATTATTTACATATTCCAAGAAGTCATCTCCATATTTATTCTTTAAGGCAAAATCTTCAATCTTCGCTAAAATAATATAAGCTAATACTTCAACAATCCAAATTAATAGTAAAACTGTATAAGGATTAAATGAACCTAAGTTAAAATTGAATATTGGACTTGTCTGAAAAGCGATTAAAGTCATTCCAAAAGTCATAATAATAAATGCTAGATATTGAGGATGTCTAACATATTTATATGGTCCTTTCTGGATAAGTTGTTTTCTATGGCTCAATTGATAAATCAGAGAAAATATATAGAGAGCAACTCCAAATAATACAATGTAGATTTCATAAGTTCTAAATAGAAAGCTGACATCATATAATAAGATTCCAGGATTTTGAAAATATAACAAAATATATGATACTAAAGGTACACTCATTATGCCAAACCATACAGCTGTGCATGGTACATATTGAAATATGGGAATTAAGAAAGAAGAAATGCTAGTAGAAATTGAACTTAATTCATTCTTAAACTTTTGCCTACTAAAATTCATTTTTTTCATGATAAAAGTATATTTTTATTATTAAAGATGAAAATTATTATTTTAAAGGATTAAGGTACACTTATAGAACATTATCCAATACTATACCTCGAATTAAATTGAGTTATGGTAATCTTATTTTTAAGAATAAATAACCTACTAATATTAGACCAGCACCTAAAAAGGGTCCAATTATACCAAAACCTGGACTTAGAAGGCCCCAAAAACTATGACTATATGAATTTATAGTAGAAATCTCCTTCATAATCATCCATGATAATGTTAAAGTTGTTATTATTAACGAGAAGATAAGCCAATTGTTTTTGGGAACAATTATTCCTTTCCGATATTTGTTAGCATTCAAAATAATAATTATACTCGAAATAATAATTAATAAAGAACAAATCCATGAAATATATCCAGTTGGACTCGTATTAATTCCAGTATTTATAGTCTGAGTGCCATTTTCAAAAAACACTAAGGATACATAAAAGTCTAACATCCAACGATAAAATTGAGTACTATATGTAGGATAATCGTAAAAGAAATACGCAGCTGGAGTCGAAAAAGATATAAGGGTTGTAATTCCACCGATAAGGGGGAACCACCAAATATATTTTCCTATACCAACCATATTCTTATAATATTTTTCATCCAATAATTTTAAAAGTTTATGGTGCACTTATCGAACAATTTGAGAAATTTTTAATCAAACAAAAAGATGAGAAAAAAAAAGCGAGATTTAGGCTAAAATTCATTTATTCTTATATTTCTTCCTATCTAACATAACTCCTAATATAATAAAAACAGATCCTATGAAAGGTCCAATAACTCCAAAATGAGGTATATAGTGTCCCACTCCAATACCGACCCAGTGATTAGCTCCATATATCATATAATAAACCTCCATCATAATAATCCAAGCTAGAGTTGATATCGAAATTAATATTGTAAAAACTAACAATAAATTCTTAAATTTTCGAAAATCAATTGAATTTTTTCGATAAATAATTGAAATCCATATAGTCATTAAAGCACTCAGAAAGATTGTTCCTGTAAAAATTATTGAAAATGTGAGAAGTCCAGGATCGTTTCTTAATAATCCAATATTAATTGGAGGTGGATCAGTATGTAGGAATGTCTGAAACATCCAAACATAGTACGTATCTATTGCATCTGTAGAGAAAGATGTTGGTGCGAATAATGCGATAATTGTAATAACTCCCCCAATATAGGGAAGAATTGTAGCATTTTGTTTAAAAAAATTAATAGCAGAACACCTAATTCTTAAAGTTATTTTAAGGTCTAAGTTTTATTGTATTAAAAGCTTTATGGGAAGTTTTCAAAATTTTCTGATTATTTTTATTATTATATAAAAATTAAAGATCTAAAATACTTTGAACTAAATTACTAATAACAACATAGCTTTTTGAATTTTCAGGGAGATCTATTATTGGCTTACCTTTTAATTCAAATTCTGATATAGTCACATCTTCAGGGATTTCACCTAATAATGGTAGTTTAAGATCCTTTAATTTTTTTTTAATTTGATTTGTGTTTCCTTTAACTCGATTTAAAATAAGATTTAGTTTTTTATATTGAGTGAATTTATCTGCACTCTCACGTATAGCAGCCGCAGTTTCTATACTTCGCATTGAAATATCTGAAACAATTAAGAGAATGTCAACTTTTTCTATCACCATTCGATTAATCTGTTCAAGACCAGCTTCACAGTCAATTAATACAATGTCGAAATCTTTAGAAATTGATCCGATAACTTTTCGTAATAGAGCATTTGAGGGACAAAAACACCCTGGTCCCTCTGGTTGTCCTATTGAAAATAAACTAAATTCTTTATTTTCAGCAATAGCATTATATACTTCATAATCAATATTTTCTGCTACTTTTTCAAAATTTGTGGCTTTAGTTAAAATATCATCAATAACTTCCGTTCTTAATTTCTCAAGGCTTTTTTCTGGAATTAAATTTACCATATGACTTAGATGTGGATGTGTTGGGTCTGCATCAATTAATAAAATTTTATAGTTATAATTTTTTGAAATACTCTTTGCTATTAAAGTAGTTATAATAGTTTTACCAGAACCTCCCTTGCCTACTATTGAAATGGTTAATGGTCTTCTAATCTCATTTGTTTCATTCATAATAATTCAAATTTTAAAAAATTATCTCTCAATTTTTTCCCTTTCAATTAATACTTGCTTAATCTCATAACATTCTTCTTGATAAGGACAGATCTCACAGCCCCAATCATATTCACAATCGATTCTTTTTTTCCAAATATCTATTTTCTTTAACCATTTTTCATTTATATAAGTATTAACTTTTGAAATAATTCTAATAAACTCATCAATTACATCAGAGTAGTAATTGACAAAGAATATTTCCATTGATTGTATTAAATCTTTAAATCGCTGCTCGTATATATATAAAATTGCATTCCCTAAAAATTCAAATGTAAAACTTTTATGAATTGATTTACTAATTCTGCACCAAAATTTTCTAGGAATTGTTCTAATTGAAAAGCCTTCAATTGAATTTGAGATAAAATTAAATTGTCTCAATGAATCCCAATCCTTTTCATTAATATTATTACCGCCAATTAGAATTATCATTCCAAAATCTATTGATGATTGAGTTATATCCTTCGATTCTAACCCAATCAGGGATATTCTCCCATTTTTTAAATGTTTTATGAAATCTTTGTCAGAAAAAGGATAAATTAAGGAAAAAGACTTCTTATTGATACCACCAAGTTCAAGCTTAGTTTCTTCTTGAAGAATTATTTCTTTAAGCTTGTTTAATTTTACTTTTATATTCAATTTCTTAAATAAATTAGAAGGAATTTCCTTTTTTTCGTAAATTATTACATTTTTCCCTTTCTGAGACTCAGAGTTTATATAATCCCTAAGATCATTGAGGAATTTTTCAAATAATTTGATATTCATAAATTTTTGATTATAATTCTATAAAGATAGTAAAAAAAAAGATTAATAGCTTTATCTTTTAATTGTCTTGTTTATTAATTCAGATAGATCAAAAGCTTGTATTTCATCATTTTTAATATTAGCATTGAATTGGTTCAAGCAGAATGGACAACATGAAACAATTGCTTCAGCAGTTGTTTCTTTAGCTTCCTTTATTCTTTCATTTGCAGCGAAACTTGATAAATCCTTAAAAGCTGACCTTACTCCACCTCCAGAACCACAACACCATGCATTTTGTCTGTTTCTCGGCATCTCAATTAATTCTATACCTGGAATCTTATTTAAGATCTCCCGAGGTGGTTCATAAATTCCCATATGGCGACCAATATGACAAGGATCGTGATATGTTACTTTCATGTTTAAACTTTTATCAAACATTATCTCATTAGAATTCAGTTTTTCATGAATAAATTCAGGTAAATGAAGAACCTGGATACCATGATCAAGTCCAAACTTCTTAGGGTATGTTTCTTTTAACATCCTGTAACACCCAGCACAAGATGTAATTATTTTTTCGATTCCATTATCCTTAAAAAGATTCACATTAGCTTCAGCAATACATTTTGCTATCTCTGTTTGTCCAGTCATATAAACTGGAGATCCACAGCAGTGCTCATCTTTTAGAATCTTAAAATCAACTTGTAGGTGATTTAATATTTCCGCAGTGTTAATTGCGATATTTTTTTCTCTATAACTTGTAGTACATCCTACAAAGTAGATTAAGTTAGCATCAGGATTTTGTTTAATACTTGAAGTAAGCCAATTTGTTCTATCTTTATGTTTTTCCATATAAGGATTAAACTCTTTATCAATATGCTCCGTATATTTTAGTTGTTCAGGCATTGGGCCTAATCCTCTTTTAACAGCTTCTTCCCTAAATGCCATTAACCACTCTCCAGCATAATGGTGAATTTCAGGGATTTGGCATTGCTGTGTACAAGCTAAACACACTGAACATTGGTAAAATATTTTACTTAAATTTTCTGTCCAATCTAAACGTCCTGAAGTCGCTGCCCATGAGAGAAGGTTTTTTCCACCAAGATAATAAGCTTCAAATTTGCCAAACTCTCCAGAAGGACAAACCCTTAACCAATCATTTTCTTGATATCCAGTTCTACAGGTACCACATTTTCCACACTGATAAAAAATTTCTTTATAATAATCAAAATCTTTGTTTCTTTCCATTTTTTGTTGATCTGGAACAGTTTCAATTCGTGTTATACCCTTTTTGTCAATAAATCTTATCCTTTCTTCTTTAACCATATTAATCATCTCCAATACCTTGTCCCGGATTCATAATGTTATTGGGATCAAGGAATTTTTTTATTCTATCAATTAATCTCGTTGTTTCTGGGAGTGTTATGTTTTTATAATTCTTAACAACCCATTTTGGTGGTTTATACATAATTGTACCTTCAAGTTTTTGAACTGCATCATGAAGTTCTTTAAGAATTTGTCTTGTTTTTTCAATGTCCTCTGGATCATTTTTATTAAAATTCACATTTGTTCTGGTAACACAGTAATGTCCTCCTGCCATAATTCTACAATAGTATTGTGGTGGCTTTCCATGTTTAAGACATATTTCTCTTGACAAATGATAATATTTTATGATATTACGAGTCGTATTATAACATCCAATCCACTCTCCACCACCACCTCTAGCAAAATCCCAACAACCCCAAAATTGGATAGGTAATTGTCCTCCAGTTGCAGGAAATATATGGCTCAAGACACCTCTCATACTTTTCGGAAAATTCCTTGTTTGAACATCTGCTGTTAACGGTTCAATATTATGTTCCTTACATATTTTTTTGATAGCATCACATTGAGCTTTGTGTTCTTCTTCTGTGTATGCTTCCGTTGTAATTAATCCAATAAAATCAGGTAAACCAAGTGAAACGGGATCTATAGCTACGCTACTCTGATCAAAACATTGAAGAGATTGAGCCCAACCAAGGTTAGTCATTAATAAATCAACAATACCAAGCCTAGCTTTTGCTAACTTGAGCAACATAGGCACACCATCTTCAACTCTAGTAGCAAATGGAAGAAAATCTGTACGATAAGGAAGTTTTGGCCAAATTTTTACTGCTGCTTTTGTCACTATTCCAGTAGTTCCTTCCCATCCTATAAATAACCCTGATATATCTGGAAAAGGCTGTCTGCCATACCAATAATCAGTCATACTACATGATCCTGCTTTTATTAATTCACCCGTGGGTAATACTGCTTCTAAACCATTCATAAATTCAGCACCTGTTCCTCCTAACATCCCAAGATCCCACATTCCATAAGCTAAACATGAAGGAACTACACCAGTCCCAGGGGGAGAAAATGTAACGCCTGTTCTAAAATTAGGATGATTTCTATTAAGGTATCCTACGAAATCAGCCCATGTGATTCCGCCCTCAACAACTGCATACATATCATCCTCGTTTACTTCAAGAACACGATTCATACGTCTTAAATCTACTACTATTCCTCCTTTTTGAGGGGTAGCAATAGAACCAAAATTAATTCCTGAAACCCAAGGTACTATTGGGATTTTATTTTTATTAGCAACTTTAACAATATCTTGCACTTCCTCGGAAGTTCGAGGCATAATTACAATATCACATTTACCCTCTGGTTCTGCTGTGATAAAATCATAATGATATAGAAATTGAATTTCAGGATCATCAGAAACATATCTATCTCCTACAATTTTTCCTAATTCAGCAACAATTTCGCCATTATTCATATTTTATTTCACTTAAATAGAATTTATAATATTAGATAATGATAATTTAAATTATTTACTTAATAGTATTAAAGGCTTTTCGTGAATTTTCGAAAGTAATTGGTATAAATCATTAAAGAATTTCACAATAAAGTCTGAGCAAAAAGCTTTATTTTTTCTCTAATAATTTTTTCTGAGGCAAATCGTGCATCGCCTACATCAACATCAATTAATAGCATTGGAATACCAACTTCATCTCGTAAAGCTTCTCTTAAAATTTGAGGAACACTTCCAAATTGTTTGCATCCTATATGAGATGTAAAAATAAAACAATCTGCTGTATAATCTTTTGCTAATTGAACGCACTCGTCGATAAAAGAATAATAAAATTCTGCTGATTGTTTGACCATTGGTGCCTCCATTGATTTTTTGGCCATGCCATAAAACATTGTTTCCAAATCAGATTTTGTGTTTATAGGTTCAGCAAAATTATAATTAAAAATATCAAAGAGTATAGACATCCCCAGATGGCGATCTAGCCATTCTCCGAGTGCTAAATCAAAAAAGATAATCATGTAAGGCCAAATACTTCTAATTTTCTCTTCTCTTCCATGAGATATACCAGTTTTATATCTGTTTTTAGCTATCTCTAACATTTGATTATAAAAATCTAATTTTTCAGTTCTACCAGAAAAGTATATTGCTGCAGCTGCAGCCATTGCGTTAAACATATTCTCGACAGGACAAGGGATTGATTTTTTTAGTTCAAAAATATCTAATTGAATATGTGAAACCTGGTTTTCTAATTCCAAGGCCCTTCTTAAGTGACTATAATCGGGTTTTTGATTTATAATTTTTCCTAATTCTTCTAATCCAAGCATTATTTGCTTTCCATGATAATGATAGCTCTTTTCCTCCTTTAAAAAAGGTAAATCAGGTGCTATAAGAGGAATTTTTTTATGATATGAAAAAAAAGGATATGACGCATAAGTATTATCGCAGGGTGCTGTTGGAGTTATTATTGCATCAAACTTAAATAAATCATCTAATGTCATTCCCATGGTTCCTTTCTGAGAGGTGCAAGTGTGAAATGGATGCCCCCAATTTGTTATTAAATCATAATATGGTTCGGATCCATGTGGTAACAATGCAGCTAATAAGTATGATACAGCTTCTATACATACAGGAACACAATCAAAACAAGAAAGAAATTCTGTCGGAAAAGAGAAATGATGTCCAATTATTGGAAATCCATCTCTAGCTTTTTGAATGTATTCCTCCATTACCGTTTTCAAGTGATTTAGACCTATCCTTAATGAGGGTATCCCGTTATCTGGAAGTATACCCTCTACTAAACCAGAAGTTGATGTAACTGCTTCATGGAGCATTTTATATGGAATAATTCTATTTTCCAACTCTGCTTTAATTCCCATGATATAAGTACTTTTATAATATCCTCACTTTAAATTTTATGATAGGGTTTGGGTAAACATACTAATTTTTTCTTTAAATGACTTTAAGGATGTCATTCTGGCATCCCCTGCATCGAATTCAATAAGAAGCATTGGGATGCCAACCTCCTCCTTTAAAGCTTCTCTCAAAAGTTGAGGAACTGAACCAAATTGCTTACAAGCTATACTTTGTGTGTATATAAAACAATCTGCGGAGTATGCTTTAGCAAAATCTATACAATATTCAATGAAAGGACCAAAAAACTCTGTAGACTGTCTTACCATAGGTAAACCTAAAGATTTTTTACTCATTCCATAAAACATGGTATCTAAATCAGATTTAGTAATAATTGGATCAAAAAAGTTATAGTTGAATATGTCAAATAAAACGCTTAATCCTAATTCTCTATCTAACCATTCCATCAAATCTATAGAGAAAAAGGTTATCATATAAGGCCAAATTGACCTGAGTTTCTCTTCTCCACCGTGATGTTTATTGTTTTTAAATCTTTTTTTGACTATTTTTAACATTTCTTGATAAAAAGACAAACTTTCAGGGGTTCCGGCAATAAACATTGTTAGACCGGCAGAAATTGCATTAAATATATTTGAGATTGGGCTAGGCTTTGACTTAATCATCTCAAAAATTTCTAGCTTTAACTTAAGAACTTGATTTTCAATTTCAATTGCTTTTTTTAATTTATCAAAATCTGGTTCTTGACCAATAATCTTACCAAGCTTTTCTATTCCTGCTTTAAGTTGATCAGCATAGTAATAATAACTTTTTTCTTCTTGTAAAAAAGGTAAATCGATTAAAACGAGAGGAAATTTTTTCTCAAATTTAAAAAAAGGATAAGATGCAATAGTACAATCACATGGTGCAGTGGG
Source organism: Promethearchaeota archaeon (assembly GCA_048941625.1). Taxonomy (GTDB): domain Archaea; phylum Asgardarchaeota; class Lokiarchaeia; order Sigyniarchaeales; family SOKP01; genus Loki-b32. Next base: position 13,143 of record JBHLNK010000028.1, read on the forward strand.
TGAAATAAGTGAATCAAATTTGAATAAATCATCCAAACTCATTCCCATTGTACCTTTCTGAGAGGTGCAAGTATGGAAAGGATGACCATAACTGTGCATCATATCATAATATTTCTCAGATCCCCCTTCTAAAAATGTAGCTAAAAAATATGATGTACCTTCAATACACACGGGAACACATTCAAAACAAGAAAGAAATTCTGCTGGAAAAGAAAAATGGTAACCAATTATTGGAAGTCCTTCTTCTGCATTACTTACTTGAATTTTTAAAACCGATTCCATTTTTTGTAGTCCTATTTTTAAAGAAGGAACCCCATTTTCAGGTAATATGCGTTCTACTAATTCACAAGTTGCTGATGTAGCATTAAGTAACATTCTATAAGGAATAACTCGATTAGAATTATTGCTTTTATTAATTATTCCAACCTCCATTTAATAAAAAATTTATATCATTTCTAAGAAAGCTTCAATGCGTGTTTGTAATCGTGTTGTGTCAGCCTGGTAAAACTCCCTATCCATATTAAGAACCGGAATATCGAGCTCTTTCAGTTCATGTGTAAAAAGCATATTATCACATCCATGAAGGTCGCAATTATTTATCCTTTGTAATATGACTCCTTCGATATCTGCATCTCGTATCTCTCCTGTGAGGAATTCGAGTCTTCTTTGATGATCATCCATCATTCTAGGACAAGATATTCTATAGTATAAACGTCGTGTAATACTCTCCAACAGGCTTTCATCCTTTTTAGGGTTAACATCATCCATAAAATTACGAGTTCCAAAGCATAATAAATCAGATGCTATAAAACCACCTGAATTTTCAATTAGTTCTGTGAATTCAATATTATCAACAACACTACCTACTAAAAGGATTCTTTTTTTATTACTTATATCCACATCCTCACGGTTTTTTAAAATCCTAATTAATCTTTCTAATTGTTTATTAGCATTATCTTTTCGAATTGAAGAATTAGCCATATTTATTTGTAAAGCTTCTGTACCTGTAAGTTTAGGATTTTTTTGAATTCTCATCTTGTGAATTTCTCTCAGTAGTCTTCTGTTCTCATTATATATTTCTATTGAATTCTTTAATTTAGCAGTTGATATTTCAGAAATACTATATCTTTGTTCTAATTCTTCTTTAAATTCTTCAATTTCCTTTTGGTACCATTCAAATCCTTCTGTAGATATAATATGAGGTAATGCTAAGTAGAAGCTTTCAACTTTCTTTTGAAAACCCTCTCGATTAAACACTTTTAGATCAAATAATTCAAACATTCTCCTGCTGTGATCACAACTATTGCATACTACGAAACCATCTAAAAAGTCGTATACTCCTTTCAATGCCATATCTAAGGTTGCTCTAACGAAAGAACAGGTAAATCTCACCATATAAATATCACCTAAATCGGTGTCTTTGTTTCCAGTAGCTCTTATTCGAAAAGGCAGTAAATCAGCAGCGTATAATAATTCCTCTGGGATGTACGTACAATAATATCCAACCACTTTATTACCAATTTTTTGCCAATTCTCAACAAATGAATTATTTATAGAATCAGATACCTTTAAAAACGGATCATCGAGTAAGTTGATACAATTTCACCTCACTTGCTCTCTTTATACATATAATGTTTACCAATCATTAGACATCGTGCTAATTTTAAAGCAGCGATATAAGATCCTTTTATCCTTATTTTTCCGGGTAGAATATATTTCAATAGCTTTATGACTCCAATAATATTATGTTTTAATCGAATGATATTACTGATAACTTTAAGGATTTCCTCTTCTTTGACATTAACTATGATACTCGCAATAGGATTTTTTGCTTTCTCAGCATGACAATTGAAGTTATCTTTGTCGGAGGTTAAAATGAATGTAATATATCCATCTAATTCTTTTAAATATAGTTCGATTTCTTTACCTTCATGCTCCCCTATTTTAGTAAAAGGCTTATCTTGTCCATATAAGTCAATAAGCATTTTTGCTAGTCTGGCAATATTTAGAATTTTTGTTTCTCTAATTAAATTCTCTGCTTTTAAATCTCTGCTTAGATTATGAAATTTTTCCATATGAGTTATAATATGCACCATTAAATTGTAAATTTAAGAGAATTTAAAGATATATTACTAATTATAGTATTAAATATTATAATATGGTTCTTTATTTATTTAAAGATTTATTTGAAGATATGAAAGTATTGTCAATTAACTTATTTCTTTTTTAGTTCAAAACTCACATCTTCAAACTTATTATGAATAGTCCTATAGATTTTAAATTTACTGTCATCTACAGCATGATTAACTATTTCTTTAATCTCAGCTTCATTAATGAAGCTCTCTGATACAAGCTTTTCAATCTTCGAATAAATTAAATCCTTTATTTTGTATGTGAATCTATTTTTCTTTTTTTCATTAATAGCTTCTGATAATTCCAGGTGTTCTTTATGATCCCAAATATTTTGGATAAGTTCATCAATTCCTTCTCCAGCAATTGCATCAGTCATAGATACAGGAGGTCTCCAACCACTTTGAAAAATCGTATCATCAAGCATCATTTCAATTTGAACTGCTATGTCTTCTCCTCCTAGATCTTTTTTATTGATATTATACATATCTCCAATCTCAATTATGCCTGCTTTCTGCATTTGAATAGCATCCCCATATCCCGGAACTAACACTACAATTACAGTATAAGCAAGATTATATATATCAAATTCTGCTTGCCCTACTCCAACAGTTTCAATAATTATTACATCCATTCCATACGCTTCATATAATAAACTTAAATCAAATACTGCTCTTGAGATACCTCCCTTATATCCTCTTGATGCTAGACTTCGGAGAAAGAGATTCGGATGGAGAGAAATTTCTGTCATACGAACTCTATCTCCTAAAAATGCACCTCCACTAAAAGGAGAAGTAGGATCAACGCAGATAATCCCAACAGACTTTCCTTCTTCTAAAAGTTTCTTAGAAATTTGACCTGTTAGCGTACTCTTTCCTACACCTGGAGAACCAGTTATTCCGATAATATAAGAATCATAATTAAGATCCTCAAAATATTTAAATATTTCATGAGCTTTCTCTGGCTCATTTTCAATGATTGTTATTAATTTTGCTAGAGCAACTTTATCCTTTTGCTTAAATCTAGTAATTAAGTTCTCAATATTACATTCAGTATTCAATTAAATACAATCCTCAAAGAGAAATTGTTGTAAAACTAAAAATTGATAAAAAAAATATTACATTTCTTTTTTATTTTTTGACATGTGTTTTAATAAATTCGACAATATCAGAAGTCATTGATCCTGGTCCATAAATGTTTGCTACACCCATTTCTTTTAACTTAGCAAAGTCTTTAGCAGGAACAATTCCTCCAACAAGAATCATGACATTATCAAGTACTCCACGTTCTTTTAATAGATCAATAACCTGTTGAGTATAAGCAAAATGAGCCCCAGAATGAATACTTAATCCTATCACATCAACATCCTCTTGTATTGCAGATTCAACAATTTGTTGAGTGTTTTGAAAACCTCCAAAAATGAGTTCCATACCAGCATCTCTAATGGCTCTTGAAACAACTATTCCCCCACGCCAATGCCCATCTATGCCAGGTTTAGACATTAATACTCTAATTTTCTTTTCACTCATATTATGCACCTCTTTACCTAAATTGCTAAGGGTGGGTCCCAAGTCCCCCATATTTCTCTATAAATATTACATACTTCTCCAACTGTAGCACCCTCTCTCGTTGCTTCCATTACTGTAGGCATCACATTCTCTTCTTTCTCACAAACATTCCGTAACTTGTCTAAAATTTTCTCTAATTTAGCATTATCTCTTCGAGCTTTTAATTTCTCAATTCGGAGAACTTCAATATTTATTGCTTCTTTATTAGTTCTAAACACATCTGTAACAGTATCATAAGGAACTTCATATTTATTCACACCTAGCATTATTTCATCACCATTTTCGAGTTTCATCCTTCTTTTATGAAAAGCATCTCTCATTTCTTTATATAAAAAGCCTGTTGATAGAGCTTTATCAATAGTTCCAACTGCTTGAATTTTATCGATATACTTCCACACACGTTCTTCAACTTCATCTGTTAGCCATTCTATAAAATAAGAACCAGCAAAAGGATCAATAGTATTGTGAATTCTAGTTTCATCAGATATCACTTGTTGAGTTCTTAATGCCACTAAGGCCGCTTCCTCGCTTGGTAAACAAATAGCTTCATCATAACTATTGGTATGTAATGATTGACAACCTCCTAAGTTTGCTTCTAATGCTTGTATTGCTGTTCTTATTATATTTATTTTTGGTGATTGTGCTGTTAATGAAGAACCCGCAGTTTGAACATGAAATCGGAAACCTAAATTCCTTGGATCCTGCACATCATATTTGTCTTTCATTAATTTGTACCAAATTCTCCTTGCTGCTCTAAATTTAGCGATTTCTTCAAAAAAATCCTTGTGTGCTGCTAAATGAAAGGCTAAACGTCCAACAAAATCATCAGCTTTCCATCCTCTTTCAACTAAATTATCTATATGAGAACAAGCACTTGCAAATACGAATGCTAATTCCTGTACAGCATCTATTCCCCCTTCTCTATAATTGTAACCTGTGAAATTTATTGGATGCCATTGAGGGATGTTTTTCTGAGCTACAGTCCATTCAATAAAGTCACAAGCTAAGCGAAGTATATGATTGGGAGGACTATTTTTATATGGAATATATCCTACTGTCATTGTTAATATATCATTCTGAGTAGTCCCCATTAATTGCTTAAGGTCATATCCTCGCATTTTTGCCATGTTAAAATACATTGAACATACTGGAGCAGACGTGAAAGGTTCTACAACTAAGGCAACACTAATCTTATCAATAGGAATATCTTCAGTTAAAGCAAACAAGCTATCTATACAATACAGTGGAACTCCAGAAGTTCCTACTTCGGGTGCTCCATCTTTATTTGTTGGATCAATTCCATTAAAAGTTAAAGCATCCACAGCTGCACTAAAACCAGTCTCTCCATTTTCATAGAGAAATTTCCATCTTTTATTGGTTTCTTCAGGGGTTCCATGTCCTGAAAATAATCTCATAGTCCAGAGTCTTCCTCTATACATAGAAGGGTAGACACCTCTTGTATAAGGAGGTATCCCAGGAAAACCAATATCATTAATATAATCTTTATCTTCAATATCTAAAGGTGTATATAGGCTTTTTATAGGAATTTCTGAATCAGATACAAATTTTACATCTCTTTCTTTCTGATTTTCATAAAACTTGTCCCACTTTTCTTTTTCTTCTCTGATTTTATCCAAATAGTTTTTGTCAAACAATCTTAACTCACGCTAATTAGCTAATTTTATTTATGTAATGTAATAAAAGATGAGTATATTTATTTTTTTAAATTATAAAGCAATGAAATCAATGTTGATTTTCATCGAGTTAGCTTCCGAATAAACCAATTAATAGAGTAAAAGAAATTATCATAATGAATCCTAAACAAAAAATTACCATTAGGTTAGTATTCCCTTCTTCATTAAAAGCTTCTTTTAAGCTAATTAACATCATAATTATACTTAGGAGTATGATTCCAATAAAGGTGAAAATTAGTAGGATATCCTCTGCCATTTTGATCAACAATAATATTCTAGTAAAAGATAAAATAAAAATTTATAATTATTTAATGTTTATTATAAAAAAGAATTAAGAAGTTGATTAAATTGAATCCTGAAGATATTCTTGTATATATTAGTTTGGTGGTTTCAATTGCAGTTCTTTTTTTTATAATTTGGGATCATATTAAAGATGATAGGATTTTATCCCGTGAAGTGCAAGATTTTTATAATGATATAGAAATGCTTATCTTTACAAACTGTCAAGTGAAATATTATGAATTATTACAAGCAAAAGAGAACCAAATGGATGAAGCGGAGTTGAAAGCTGTAATAAAAGATAAAAATCGTGATGTAATTCAAAAAAATTATTTGGATGCAAAAATAAATCAAAATTTCGGATTATTTGCCCAATATCTCGGATTAACACATAATAAAGACAGAAATACTTACTTAAATGGCACTGTATATCTTTTAAGAACAGATGGCACATTACTTAAAAGGAATATAGAAACTAATACAGAAGAGAGTATAATAACTTCATACACAGAGATTACTCCACAACAAGTAAAAGAAATATTAATATATCTCAATAGCTTACGCTTTTATTGGAGAAAAAAATATTATAAGGTTATTTTTCGTCCACATTTAAAACAAGAAACTATTTTTGATAACTTACTTGGATATAAAAAACCTTTAGTTCAAAAAAAGAAAAAAACTTTAAGGAGTATATTGAGAAGTGGGAATCAATAAAAAATAGAAAAAACACAAATTAGAAAATTAGTACATGATAGAATTACTGCCAAATAGCGCCTTAAAAAAAAAAATATAAAAAAGTTTTATTTTTTTAGTCCAATTATTCCGAGTACGAAACGTGCAATTCCACTTAGCAACATAGCAACCGAAAGAATTACGATAGAGGTTGCATTATTAAATGTTGGGCTTAAAAAAACCACTAGACATAAAATAATCATAGCGATTCCAGTTACAACTAAATATCCTCTATATCCTTTAAGAAATTCCTTAGTTGTTAACCCAATAAAGATCCTTACGAATCCAATTATTAATAATAAAGTATTAACTAAAATTATTAAAATTTCAACCGTAATCATAGGGGATGTTGCAGTATTTACAATAACAATCACTCCGAATATTAAAGCAATGACTGCAGTTATAAATTTAGCAATTTTACCACTAGTATCAAGTTCTTCATTTGCATAAGCACTTACCAACCTTGCTAATCCAATAAGGATAATCGCAATAGATAGGATGAACAATAAAGTTATCACAGCCGCAACATTAAATGTTATAATTATTATTGACATTATAATAATTAATGCCCCAAATATGAGATTTGAGGAGGTTAGAATTTTTTCCTTAAAATCTTCTTTCATGAATAAGATCAATTAAGATTTATTATAATAGTAATTTTTGAAACCATTGTTTTTAAGTTTGATCTTAAAAGATTATAAATAGCTGATTTATTAAAATAAGTTTAGCATATCTAGGTGATTCTGTATTTATGAATAATATCGTATACATCTCTAGCGAACTTAGGTTGAAAGTCAAATATTTTCTGTGGATTAAAGGTTAATAATCTGAACTTTACGATGATGCTTACATTAAAATTTATTATATCAAATTGAGGTTTTATCGAAAAATATTTTTTTGATTGTATAAATCACATAATTCTGAGATTTCATCCATAATTACTCTAAATCCTTTATAAGGAAAAGCCATTCTGAAGGTGAAATTATATAATTTTGGATAATATTTAGAAGTAAAGGAGTCATAAACCTTTTTTAAATTATCTTCAAAGTTCTTTTTGGAGTTAGCTGTATTTTCATAAATTTCTTTGAATCCTACATCCTGAGGTGCAAAAACTTTATTTTTAAAATCATCAAAAGTTTTTTTTTTTCCTAATTTTACAGTATAATTTACAATTTTAGATGAAAGAACTTGAGCATTGGATTTTTCAATTAATAAATTATCAAAGGTTTCTAATTTAACTTTTGTTAAATTTATCGCACGAATTATCCCTTTATCTCCTTCTATTTTAACCAAATCATCAACTTCAAACGGTCTTATCAACATTATAACAATCCCTGAAATAAAGTTAGCAAAAATTCCACTTGAAGCAAAAGCTATTGCTGTACTTATCGCTCCAGTGAGTACTGCAGTATAAGTGGGGTCAATTAAATCGATAATAGGAAATCCTTCAATAATAAAATATGCTATAATGAGAACTGTAGTAATTTTTAAAGCAAAGTTAATAATGATTTTCTGTTTTAGAGGGATCTTTTTGCTTTTACCAAATGTAGAAGAAACTATTTTATTTAAAATATAAAGCCCAAAACTAATGATGACAAGAAATATTAATGCTTGTATATCATCCTGGAATAAAGCTATTTTCAATCCACCTCCAATCGTTTTTGGTTAAATACTTTTTCTTTTTCATTCCAACCAAAATTTATATCTTTTTCGTATATTTTAAAAAGAATTTCCTTAAGTAATGGGTCTGTATAAGTTAAAATCAGTTTAGGATCCGCTGTAATAATTTGAATAGTTATACTTAAGCGATTTATAATCCCACTAACAGTATTATTTGCATAAAAATAAGGTTTTATGCCAAATATGGCTTTATACTTCTCAAATATAGGTGTTAATAACTCATCAAGTTTCTTTGCATCCACAGTGGCTAATAGCTCAACTACTTTAATATAACGTGTAACTTTTTGTTCACCTGTGATAATTTTACCGAATTTCTTGACTAGTTCTGTGATTTCTATTTTTTTTTCTTTTTTGATAGGCTGATGAGTATAACGAACCACTGTTGAATTAAACGCAATTTTATTAGGGATGTAAGTTATAGATCCATCAAAATCTTCTATTTTCAAGTTATTTAAAGTTATTTCTTTTACAATTCCTACAACTTCATTCGTTTCAATCAAATCACCAGCTTCAAAACCTTCTGATGATAATAACATTACACCTGAAGCAATATTATTAATGATATTTTGAAATGTTAGAGAGATGGCGACTACTAAAAAAGAGATAATTGCCACAAAATAAATTGGTGATATAACAAAAAGTAACCAAAAAGGGAATATCAGCCATACTATGTTTACAACAATCATGAAAATATAACGAGCAAATAAATTTTTGACCAGACTCTGAAATATATCAATTAAGATTGATCTTATAACATACACAACTATATTCAAAAATATCAAATTCAGGAGTAATAATCCAAAACCTAAGTAAAAATAAATTATAATGAAAGTTCCTATAATTGAAAGCCATAAGAATATTTTATAAATTCGTTTCATAGTTATAAAGTTGTTTCAAATATCATTACTACTTCAAGAATTTAATTCTTTAAGAATAACATAAAGAAACTTTTATTTTAAAAGTTATTTTAATAATTTATTGTTCCAAAATAAGAAGATTACATAAAGATGAGGAAAGATGAAAAGATTATATCGACCATTAAGAAAAGTTATTCCTACAAGTAAAAGGAAAAAAAAAATTGGACTTCCTCCAGGAACTCTAATTTATACTGGTGATAAAATAGCAGAAAAGACTACAATCAAATTAACAGATTATAATGAAAATTTATATAATTTGAAGGAATTTGAAGATATTCAAATAAATCTTACCAAAATTGAAAGCCCATTTATTAGATGGATTGATGTTTATGGAATTGCTAAAGTAAAAGTTATTGAAGAGATAGGTCATCAATTCGATTTACATCCCCTTGTTTTAGAGGATATTTTAAGTCCAAATCAACGATCTAAACTAGAAGATTATGGGAATTATATTTTTGCTGTACTAAAAAAATTAATTTGGAATCCAGAAACACAAGATTTCGAACATGAACAAATAAGTTTAATATTAGGAGAAAATTATGTTATTTCATTCCAAGAACGAGATACTAAAATTTTTAATCCAATTTATGAAAGGATTCAAGTTCCAAAAGGAAGAGTTCGAATGATGGGGGCAGATTATCTTTTCTATGTTTTAATTGATATTATAATTGACGATTATTTCATCGTACTTGAAAAAGTTGGTGAGGAGATAGAAAATTTAGAAGATACTTTAATAAAGAACCCTGAACCTGAAACTTTACAATATATTTATCGGTTAAAAAGGTCTTCAATTGAATTAAGAAAATCAATTTGGCCAATAAGAGAAGTTATTAATAAATTACAAAGAGAACAGTCTAACCTTATTAAAGACGATCTGCAAATTTATTTGAGAGATATTTATGATCATGTTTTTAGAATTACTGATCTTTTAGAGAATTACCGGGATATAATCTTCGGGATGCTTGATATGTATTTATCAAGTGTAAGCAATAGAATGAATGATATTATGAAGGTTTTAACAATCATCTCTACTGTATTTATTCCATTATCTTTTCTAGCAGGTTTTTATGGAATGAATTTTCTTTATATGCCCGAGTTCTCAAACCCTTTAGCGTATCCTCTCTTGATTATAATAATGATAACAATAGCACTTGTTATGTTATACTTTTTTAAGAGGAAAAGATGGATTTAATAAATTCAAAAACATCCATAATTCTTCTAATCATACGATTTTCTTTTAAAAAATTCAATTTTCCAATAATTATGAATTCATCCTGCTATAATAACTCCTGGATGCCTAATTTTTTCTCGTTCTGCGAATTTATTTGAAAGATCCTTTTTTAGTTCTGCTAATTTATTCTCTTTTTTCTTTATTTCTTTTTCTTTTTCTAGAACATCATTCTTTTGCTTTAATAGATGTTTTTTTTGGTCTACTAAATTACTTCTTGCTTTTGAAATCTTATTTTCTGAAGAAGCTTGACGTGCAATTTTAAGATAGATATTTTGTTTTTTAGCCAATTTTTCTCGAGCTTTGGCTACATCCAATTTTTCCTCAGCTAATTTTAATTTTAATTGAGCTATTTGCTTCTCAATTGTAGCAATTTTTTTATGAACTTCAGCGATTTCTCTTTGATTAAGTGCGATCTTCTCATTGTAGATAGCATAATCATTTTCATTTTTCAATTCCTCCTCTGAAAAGTCTAAAATTTGACTTTTTCTAATTTCTGATTTTTCCTTTGCTAAGATTTTTCTCTTTTCTGCTAACTCAGTTTTAATGTCAGCTAATTCATATTCAATTTTTAACAGAGTTTCTCTAGCTTTTGCCTTTTTGATTTCAATAAGTGCATTTTTTTTTAACTTTAGCGCTAATTCTCTCTCAAACTGAGCAATTTTCAAATTTTGATGGAGTTCTTTTTCCAAAATAGATAAATCTTCCATGATATTTTCCCTCTAATATTTCAAAAAATAATTGAATTTATCAACAAAATTTAGCAAGTAGGGATAGTTTATAAATTTAATTTACATTAGAATAAAGTTTGAATTCTATTTCAATTAATTCTTTCTTTCCATTTTCATTGATGATTTTCTTAAATCCCATTATTCGTGCATCTGCACCAGCATCTCCTATTTTAGATGGTATAATGAGTTCTACACCATTTCTTAGAGGTTTATATGGTATTTTCATTTTTTATCAATTAAGATTTTATTTAATAGATGTGATTATTTTATTCTAAAATTTTAAACCCTAAAAATGAACTTACTAATGAAACATTAAAAATCAACTATAGTTAAATTAAGTATCAAGCTATATGGTCATTTTTAATTGAATTTTATTTATATCTTGTATAAATTATTTATTTATATATCTGTGAAAATTATAAATAACTAAAAAGCTCCATAGTCTATTTAAAATTAAAGGAATTATAAAGTTTTGAATTATGCAGGAATTTAATATCAATGAATATCTCACGATTAAATTAGAAATAAAAGATGGGGAACAAAACGAGATCGGCTTTTTCATTTATGTTAGAGGGAAAAAATTCATTCAATGTAAAAAGTTGGATTATGATGATAAAATAGATATTATAAAACCTTTAAATGAAGTTGATTCTGTTGATGAATTAAGAGAAAAATTAAAGAGAGTTAGGAGAAATTTAAGAGATGATGGTATTTTACGCTATGTATCTGCGAAAGACTTATTTTGGGCACATTGTTCAAATCTTCAAATATGGTATGAAAATAATTATAATACTAAATTACTTCCCATGAGTTTAGCTTTCCCATTATTAAAAGAATTAACTGATGCAGGAGATCCATTGGCAAGACAGCAGTTCCAGAAGGAAATATCAAAGAGATTTTTAAGAGGTTACAGGCCAGTAATGATGTATTTATATGTAGAAGGTTATCTTAATTATTTAGAAGAAGAAACATATAATAAACTCATAAACAAGTCGCTTGAGGAGGAACTCATCTCAAAGATTTATTTAGATAATAAAAAAAATCATTTAGAAGTTTTTAATAAATTAGAAGAACTCTTTCCAACTAAAGAGGAACTAGAATATGATTATTTTGGAATTAATGTTGTTGAATCTTTAAGTATTAAAAAAAATCCATCAAATCCATTTAATGATTTAAAAGAACTCGAGGGAATAGGAAAGTTAAATAATTTGAAGAATCTAAAATTAAATGGTTTTACAATCCCCAACTTATCAGAATTAAAATTTTTGAATAAATTACCAGAACTGGAAACATTAAATCTCTATAATAATTCAATTATTAATCTGTGTAATCTAAATAATTTACCAAATTTAAAAGAATTAAATTTGGAAGATAATAAAATAGAAGAAATTAAAGGATTGGAAAATTTATCAAGATTGGAAAAGTTAGAACTTAATTTTAACAAAATTATAAAAATAGATGGATTAGATCACCTTAAAAATCTCAGAATATTGAACTTAATCAAAAATCAAATAGAGGAGATAAAAGGAATTGATACATTACAATACCTTACTGAATTGAGGTTAGATGATAACCAGATATCAGAAATTAAAGGACTTGAAAAATTGATAAATTTACGTATTCTATACCTTTCATTTAATAATATCACTGAAATTAAAAATCTTAATTATTTGGTTAATCTAGAGAAATTATATCTTCATTATAATAAAATTAAAGAAATAAAAAATTTAGATCAATTGAGAGATTTAAACCTTTTATATTTAGCTAATAATGAAATATCAGAAATTAAAGGTTTTGAAAATTTAAAAAATCTCAAGAGTTTAAATATGGATAATAATAACATTCCAGACGTAGTTTTAAGTAAATTGACAAAAGTACGTGATTTTATAGAATATTGTAAGAATAAATCATAGAAAATTTGTTATAATTTCTTTTAACTTTTCAGGTGCATCATACATAATTGCTGAAAAGCCTACCGTAGGACATCCGGTGATTTTTTCAATTTCTTCTGGTTTCATTGCTCCCGGTAAATCTTGTTTGTTGGCGATAATTAAAATATTTTTATCTTTTTTATATAATTCATTACATAACTTGATGAAATGATCTTGAGTATTAATTTGTTTTAAATTAGTACTATCTATTACTAAGATTATATTTTCATCAAATTTGACTCGATTTGTTCCAATAAAGTATCTGTCTGATCCAGAAAATTCCTTAAGAATTATTCGTTTTCCATTAAATGTATTATTAAATGGAATTAATTGATGTTCAATCATATTTACAATAGTAATCCCATGAAAGGTGTTGAAAATTGTCGTAGTTCCTACATTCATACTACCAATTAAACGGATTGATGAGTCCCATTTTAATACATTATTCTTTAGTAATTCATTTATTTCAAATGCTATATTATTTTTATTAGTTTTAAAAATTGAATGATCAATATTTTGTAAAGTATCGCTTATTTTTTTGGTAATTTCCAGTAAAAATTCTTCATTAACAGTTTTAACTCCTATTTCTTGAATTGGATTAATAATTGAAATAATAAAATTATTTTTTGTATAAAGTCCGATTTGAAAATCATTACTATTATACAATTTCTTTGTTTTATAATATGATTTATAATATGAATAAATAATTTGAGAAAGCTTTTCTTTAAAACGAAGATTGTAAGTTGAAAAAATTAAAGCATTTTTAATTTCTTCGTCGTTAAGTGTTAGATTGTTAGTTTCATTGTAGATTTTTAAAATTAATAAATACATACATATTTCCTCGGATTATGCTTAAAATTAACAATTCTTTTATAAGGTCAAGCTTTTTTTAACTCCATTTTGGCAATCTTTTTCAAATCTCTTGCTTGAACTTCTTCTTTTTTTGATATAATAGAATTTTCCGCTGCCAGAATTTCTAATTCTCCAATATTTACCATAATAAGAACCTCAATATGTTTATTTATTCATTAACTTATAAATCCTTCTTATGAGTCTTTTCTATTTTTTCCTTTAATTGTTCGATTTCTAATTCTTTTCTTTCTATTTCATGATTTAAATTGACACATTCCAGATCAATCTCACTTAATTCTTTACTCACTTTCTTTAGATCACCTTCAATTATCCCTTCCTCAATGTTTTTGCGTTCCTTCTCAAGATTTTCTAATTTTTCTTTTTTTTCATGTAGCTGCTCTTTTAAACGTTTTATATCTTCTTCTCGCGCTAATATTTCTTGTAAAAAAAGTTCTCTTTCATCCATATCAATCAATTCTTCAATTCTTGTTATATATCTTCTTATTGCTGTTATTTTTAGCTCCTTATCTTCTTCCTTTTTGAAAAATAGAGCAATGTTACTATCCTCACCTAACTTTAAGATAATTACTGACATCTCATTAGTTTCGAAAATAATTTTTTTGTAATCATCAAATGTAAAATTACAGATTTCATATAGCTTCCTTGAATGGTTTAGGATTTCAGCTAAATTCTCTCCTAATTTAGGGATGTTAATATCTTGGTCATATGTGGTTTGAAATATAGTACCATTGTTATAGAACATAGCAACATGTTTTACTTCAGGTAGAGCAGCCTTTATTCTTAAAATATTCTTGAACACCATCTTAAATTCACCTTATAATAAATTGTTTTACTTTATTTATAATATTAGAAATATTAGATTTGATTTTTCTCGAACCAAATTTACTTAAATTATAAATTAACAAAATAATAATAACTAAAATTCCTAAAATAATGATTCCGATAAAAAAGTAATAAATCAAACAATAATAGATTGAAATGATCAATAATTGATAATTTGTTGTTATAAAACCTAACTTAAAAAATGCTTTAAAAGTTATAGGTCTCTTATTTTGTTCTGCAATATTGACAACAAGAATGTTATCACCTAAAGGGGTTAAATTATCCCCCCAATTAGCCCCAAAGGTAAGACTGTAAAAAATTTGCTTTCTATTTAATAATGAAGCAGTCTCTGTCATAGAATCCGCTACAGGGATTAAAACTTTTGTAATAGGGATATTGTCAATACAACTGCTTAAATAAGCTGAAAACCATAGGATAAGAAGAAGTTGGAAAAAGAAATTAGTACCACCAATGTTTAAAATAAAAATCCCGATCGTTTCTGTTGCACCTGTAGTCTCAAGACCTCCAACAATTATGAATATACCTAATAAATAGAATAATAGCTCAAAATCTATTTTATTTATAATTTCTTTTGGTTCTAATCTAGTTATAACGATCAAAATCAAAGCTACACTTAAAGCAATAATATCTGGAGAAAGGATCGAAGAAGGTACAAGTGTTAGCAAGACAAATAAAATTAACAATGAAATTAAAGATTGATATAATAATTTTTTGTTTTGAACAACATTCCAAATATCAAATTCTTCTAAAGCTTTCTTTCCCTCTTCTGGTATTGTAACCTCTTTTCTGAAAATTAAAATGAAAAAGGCGAGAGTAAATAAAAAAACAATTAATGAGATTAGTCCAATGTTAATAAAAAACTCAAGAAACTCAATTCCTGCTGAGGATGTTATTAAAATATTTGGAATTGAGGAAATGGAAAATATTGTGCCTCCAATGTTAACTAATACTGCTTGAGTTAATATATAAGGGGATGGATTTATGTTTAGGATTCTCGAAACTGTAATTGTTAATGGAATGATTATGATTACTGTTAAAATATTATTTAAAATTGCTGATATAAAGACAGTAACACTACAAAAAATTGTCATTAAAACTACAGGTTTTCCTTTTGAGAGTTTAATTAATTTACCTGCGATAAATTGAAATGATCCCGCTTCATGAGCAATTTGGACGACCATCATCATTCCAATTATTAAAATTAAAGAATGCAAATTGACATATCCTTCACTCGGGGAACCAAATAATAATTCAACTATAATTGAGAAATCTTGACCCTCAATAAATATCAGTGTAAAATATGTAATTATTGCTCCTAATAAGGAAGCTATTGCTCGATTTAATTTATTTGTAATGATTAATATAATAACAGCTAAGAAGCATCCTAAAATTATGAATATACTAATGATCATAATTTCATCTGAAATTATCTATTATTTATGATTTTTTTGAAGTTTTGAAAGATTAATAAATCTATATATTTTTAAAAATTAATGATATATCTTTATGAATTCTATGTAAAAAATGAGGATTTTTATCTTCTTTCAGTGATTACACTTGCCTCTGATATAGGAATATAGGATAGATTTTCATTTGGTCCTCCAAAACAATTATGTTCGAATCCGTTATAGATCTGATAATTCCAGCAAATTCTTTGTTTAATCCTTTTATATAGACATAAACAGAATTATCTAATAATCTTTCAATTAATTTTCGATAATTTTCGATTCCTTCACACTAATTTGATATTGGAACAAGTTATGTATTATAATTAACTAATTCTTTTGTAAGTGCTAGAAAGGAAATTTTCTAAGTTTATCTATTGTTTCTGAATCAAATTTAGAAAGAGCATAAGAAGCAACTGGCACAATACATCCGCAATTTTCACATAACCGTGGAGAATTTCCCATTACACAAAACTTACGTTGGCCACTAGGGTAATAGCTTTTAATTCCTCCACTTTTGAAAATACAATGTGGGATAAATTCTTTAGTTACATATAAATCAAGCATTTTTTTTGAAATTAAAATAAAATCACCATATTCTTTCAAGACTTTTGTAATACTTTTAATTGTAGATTTCAATATTTCTCCTTTTACCAATAATTTATCTTTAGGATACCCGGTATACATTAAAAAAAATATTCCTGAAACTCCAGAATTATATGCAATTCTAACTACTTCTTCAATTTCCTTATAGTTTAAAGCTGTTATGGTAGTAGATATAAATACTCTTTTATCATCTCTTATATTTTCGATGACTTTTTGAAAGATATTAGCACCTCTAATATTATTATGGGTTTTCTCTCCACCATCTAAACTTATCCAGTAAATAGGTTGTTTATGATGAACAAACCATGGTAATTTAATTATCCCATTTGAAGCAATTTGTACTGAAGGGAATATTTTAATTGCTTTGTGTAATAATTCCATTCTAAGAGTAGGTTCTCCTCCAGTCAATGAAGCACTCCGGATCCCTAAGTTTCTGTGATATTCAAAAACTTTTATCCATTGATCATCAGTAAGTTCTATTCTGGTTTTGTTGGAGATATTTTTTAATTCTCCTACAGATGAGATAAAGTAGCAGTGTTTGCATTTTAAATTGCAACTCCATGTTAAATCATAGTTTACTCCCAAAGGTATTTTCTTTACTCTATGTTTCAAATAATAGGAACCATAGCTAAATCCTTTTAAAATATTTTTTGCTGTTATTAATTTGTACTTGGAAATCCTTCAAAACACCTCAAATATGATAATATACAAAAATGCATTTTTAAATTTTACAGTCTTAAAAAAGGTAGGAGATTTATATAGTTCGAGCTCTATTATGCTCTTGAAACAAAATATTTAAATTTTCCACTATTATCATCAATCTCCCAAGCTTCAAAAAAATCAAAAGGTTTTTTAGTATCCCAAATATTATCTAAATTTTCAATACCTTTGTATAAATCAGTTAAAAGAGTTATATCACAGGGATAATTTCTATGGGAGGGGTAAAGTTCAAGATTTTGCTGGTTTTCACAAATCTTTATTAATTTAGAAAGAGTTTCAAGAACTTTTGGAAACTCTTTCTTTTTAGGTAAGAATTGGTCTCCATAATAAGCTACGTCAGTAGTAAAAAGCTCGTTTTCAGAAGTTAATAAGCATATAGAACCAGGAGAATGCCCAGGGCAATGAATTACTTCTACTTCTATTTCACCTAAATCAAATTTATCCCCATCTCTTAAAGGTTTAATAGTTTTTGCAGGAAGAATTAAGAAATTCTGTTTTGCATATGTCTCCACGGCTTTATTTGGAGAATCTTTGAAATATGAAACATCATAAGGTTTAGAAACCATATCAACTTCATTTTCATGAATATAAACCTCATCAAACTCTACATTACCTAATGGGTGATCCCAATGGTAATGTGTATTGAATACTAGTAAATCTCGCTCACCTTTTAACTCGTCTACGATTGGCTTTAAAGGACTAAGCCCACATCCAGTATCAAGTAAGAGAGATGAATGGGTACCTAATATCAAATAAATATTAAGAGGATCATTTGTATAGACAGGATGGACAAGAGAAATATTTTCGTTTATTACGTATAAATATTCTTTATGTTTTGAAACTTTAAAATGTGGAGAATTTCTTTTCACATCTCCATATAAGGATTTAATTGATATAAATTCTTCAATTTTTTTGATATTTATTTATTAATTTCGCTTTCATTAATACAACAATTTTCACAGAGAAAATGATCAAACGATATAACACCACATGGGCCCATATCGCATTCTAATTGATTTGTTTCATAATTCATAGTAATGCTATAGCCACATTTTAAGGGTAAAGTCTCAATTTTTTTACCACAACAACTACATTTTAAATCCATTTTTATATCATCTCCATTTTGTAATCTTTCTTCACTATGTCAAATCTAATTAGATATATTAAATGTTTACATGAAGAAATATAATGTTTTAGTAAAATATCATTATGATTATTAGATAAAATGGATTATAAATTTTGAAATAAAAAATATATGAAAAGAACACAGACAATAATAAGAAATTTGAAAAGATAATTTTATATTAAACAAAATATCAAAGATAATACATTAGATTTTGTTTAGAATTCTATTTAAAAAATTAAATGTGAATAACTATGGTTCTTGATGCATTGGAAATATTACATGGAAGTCTTACTATAGTTTTTGTTGTGATTTCCATTATTCTTGGAATAAGAATAGCCTCACGATACAGGGAGCTTAAAAGGAACGAATTTTTGCTCTTTGGGATATTCTGGGTTGGAATGACAACTCCATGGTGGCCAAATATAATTACATTTATTTTAGTGCTCGCAACAGGGGGTTCTATTGATATTGCAATATATGTGGTTTTAGGCATTGCATTTTTACCTGTAACTATTACTTTAGGGCTTATTGCATTTCTAAAAGTGTTACCGATTACTAAACAACAAAAGAAAATCTTTTTTATAATTGACGTTTGTGCGAATATTGCCTATGAAATCTACTTTTTTATATTTCTCTTCGTAGATTTGTCTTTTATTGCTTCTTATCAAGAAATTTTTGTAATGGACTGGTCCATTCCAAGTCAGGTATACTTTATCTTCAGTTTAATAGTATTTTTATTAGTAGGTATCCCATTTTCGAGAGTCTCACTACGTTCAGAAGATCCGGATATAAAAATGAAAGGTAGATTTCTATTAGTGGCATTCATTTCTTTTTCAGTTGGTACTGTTTTAGACTTTGCGATTCCCTCAGAGATAACATATCTTATTGCGAGGTTAATCTTGTTGTCAAGTTCTCTTGAATTTTACATTGGCTTAGTACTTCCAAAATGGGCTAAAAAGCTCTTAAAGATGGAATAAAAATATTTTACTACAATTTTTTCTTTTATTCTATTATTTTACAGGCATGAATGCTCCTAATGGAATAGAATTAATCTGAAAATATTTATAGATTAACTGATTTTTTTTATTAATTACTTTTGTCAAGGTTTTTTAAGGACATTATTGAACAAGATTGGTAATAGGATATGAATGATCAAACATTTGAGAAATCATATGATGTTGTTGTTATAGGTGCAGGTAATGGTGGTTTAACGGCAGCTACTCAATTAGCAATTGAAGGTAAGAAGGTGATACTTTTTGAACAACACAACTTACCTGGAGGTTTTGCAACAAGTTTTGTGAGAGGTCGATTTGAATTTGAGGCATCGTTGCATGAATTATGTGATTACGGACCATCTTCAAACAAGGGAAGTATTAGGAAATTATTTGAGGATGATTTTGGTTTAAATGTTGATTTTGTAGAAATTCCAGAAGCTTTTAGATTGATAATTACAAATCCAAGTGAGGGAATAGATATTGTTGTCCCCTTTGGAGAAGATAATTTTATTGATACCATTAAGGAGGAAGTACCAGGATCAGAGGAATCTATTCGTAATTATCTAGCATTATGTAATGAGATTATAAATGCTATTGCCTATATAACAGTATCGGAAGGAAATCCAGATAAAAAAGTGCTAATAAATGATTTTAAGAACTTCTTGAAAGTTACTCCTTATACACTAGATCAAGTAAACAATGCTTTAAATATTCCAAAGAAAGCACAAGATATTCTTAATGCGTATTGGTGTTATATTGGTATCCCTACAAGTAGAATAAATTTTAGTTTTTATGCTGCTATGCATTATTATTTTATTATTCGTAAAGCCTATTTTCCAAAATATCGATCTCATGCGTTTACAGCAGCTTTAGAAACTAAAATTAGAGAATTAGGGGGAAATGTCCAATATAACACAAAAGTAGAGAGAATTTTAGTAGAGGAAGGGAAAGTTGTTGGTTTGGAAACTTCAAAAGGAGATAAAATTAAAACTAATCATGTAATTTCAAATGCTTCACCTACACTCATATATAATAATTTAATTTTTCCAAAAAGTGAAGTACCAAAGATTGCTTATAAAAATGTTAATGCTAGACATCATGCGATTAGTTGTTTTGTCGTATATTTAGGTTTGGATGCATCAGCAGAAGATTTAGCAATTTCTAATTATAGTTATCATATTTACGAGACAGCAAATACAGAACAAATATATGAATCCTTTAAAACTTTAAATCCTCCTAAAGCTCAAGCAACAGTTTGCTTGAACAACATAATTCCAGATGCTTCACCTGATGGTAGTTGTATGTTATGTATTACAGCTTTCTTCCTTCCTGAAGCTTGGAAAGACGTAAAGGCTAAGGATTATTTTACTTTGAAGAGAAGAATCGCAGATAATTTAATTGAAACTTTTGAAAACGCTACAGGGTCATCTATTAAAAATCATATAGAAGAGATTGAAATTGCTACTCCCCAAACTTTAAATCGATATACTGGGACCTATTATGGATCTGCTTACGGTTATGAGACAGATCCATGGGATTCATTTATGCCTAGATTAATGGCTATGGTTGATGAAAAATATATCAAAGGGTTAGAGACATGTGGAGGATTTTCTGCAAATTGTCAAAGTTATACCAATACATTGCTTTCAGGTCAAGTAAAGGCATTTCTGACAATTTTAGAATTAAATAAGGAGGGGGCGAATACTGAATGACTGATAAAAAACCTAAAAAATTTGATGTTAGTGTTAAAGGAAATATTAGAGATTTACTCGCATTCAAAAATTTAGTATCTGATAGGAAAAAAAGAATTCAGAAAGCTTCTAGTAAACCCTTAAATTTAGATCCTATTAAAAATTTGGTTCAAGATCTTCATCCGATAAAGCAACACTTAAAAGTTGAAAGTATTAAGGATGAAACTAAGTCTACAAGAACGTTTAAATTAGTTGCAGATCCAGACTCAGAAACAAAGAAGTTAGCTTTTTTTAGAGCAGGACAATATATTAGTCTAAAAATTAATGTAAATGGTGTTGATATAACAAGACCTTACTCAATTTCATCTTCTCCTTCAGAAGCATTAGAAGGATTCTATGAAATTACAATACGGAAAAAAGATCAAGGATTTCTAACAGATTTTATCTGGCAGAACTGGCATATAGGAACAAAAATTGAAAGTTCAGGCCCGGAGGGTAATTTTTATTTTGAACCACTTCGTGATTTAAATCATATTGTTGGGATAGTAGGTGGATCAGGAATTACTCCTTTCCGTTCTATAGCGAAGGAAATAGTTAATGGTAATATATATGCAAAATTAACAATGTTTTATGGAAGTAGTGATGAGGAAGATATCCTCTTTTATGATGAATTTAAAGAAATGGAAAAAAATTATTCCGTAAGAATTAAGACAGTATTTGTATTAAGTTGTGAGGATCCGAAATTAGATGGCTGTGAAGAAGGATTTATAACCGCTGAATTAATAAAAAAATACGTTGATGTAAATGATTGTTCTTTTTTTCTCTGTGGACCTCAAGAAATGTATGATTTTGAGAATACAGAGCTAAAAAAATTCAATTTACCACCAAGAAGAATTCGAAGAGAAGTATTTGGTGAAATTAAGGATATTGTAAGTTATCCTGATTTTCCAAAAGATCTAAAAGATAAAACATTCAAAATAAAGGTTCATATTGGTAATCTATCAAAAGAAATACCTGCTATTACGACAGAATCAATTCTAGTCGCAATGGAGAGAGCTGGTTTAGCACCTCCTTCAAAATGTCGTTCTGATATTTGCGGTTTTTGTCGTTCCATTCTCCTTTCAGGAAGGATTTATATAAATCCTATTCAGGATTCAAGAAGAAGCGCAGATAAATTGTTAAATTATATCCATCCATGCTCATCATACCCATTATCTGATCTTGAGATTGAAGTACCAAGACGATTATAACAATATTAATTTTCAAAATCCTTAATAATTCTTTCTGAATTTATTAATTATGAATTTATGGAAAGATATTCCCCCTGGAGACAATCCCCCTGCAATTTTAAATGCAGTTATAGAAGTTATTAGTGGATCTCGGGATAAATATGAATACCAACAAGAATGGGAAGCTTTTGTTTTAGATCGAATAATTCCTTCATCTGTGATTTTCCCAGTAGAATATGGTTTTGTTCCTCAAAGTTGGTCTGATGATAATGACCCTCTCGATATTATGGTATTAAGTTATGAACCTCTTGAAGTAGGATGTATTGTGAAAGTCAGAGTAATTGGTGCACTAATCATTGAAGATGAGCACGGAGATGACCCTAAAATTCTATCTGTTTTAATTAATGATGCAAGATTTATTGGATACAATGATATCTCTGATATACATAAACATAGACTTGTTGAAATCCAAGAATTTTATGAAACATATAAACGACTAGAACCCCATAAATGGGTCAAATTTAAAGAGTGGATAAACTCTAAGGAAGCTATGAAAATTGTTGAATATTGCTTAGCTTTATTTAAGAAAAAAGACTTCTAAAAGACTATTTAAAGAATAGTGTTCTACTTTAAGATTATTTTATCTATTTGAATTACTCTAACAAGAAAATGTTGAAATTCTTTTTATCTATGAAAATTTATATTCAAAAATTACCAACTAAATTAAGAATAGAAAAATATAGTAAAGAAATCTAATAAATCTTAGAGTCTATTTTACTTCTAAAAAGAATTAAAAATATACTAAATTTAAGGACTTAAATGATTATTTAATTTTAAACCAATTCTGTTATCCTTGATAAAGTTATTACATAGAAGAGTCCATTATTTTCCATAAGTTTATTAAGACGGAATTCTATTAAGATATCTCAATAGACAATGGCAATTTTTCATAAAAAGTAAAGAAAATAGGTGTAACATCAATGAAAACCCATAAACAATATGAAATTAATAATAATCTTATAGAAAAGTCTTGTTGTAAAGATCCAAATATTAATTTTAAAGATGGAAATATGGTTTGTCTAAATTGTGGATTAATATCAGATATTCATCTTGTTGAAATTGAGAGAAGGGCTTATGGTAAAGAAGAGATTGATAAGAGAAAACAGACAGAACCAAGATGGAGAGAGTTTGGATCAAGAACAGTGCTCCCTAGAAACAAGATAGATTATAAAGGCAATTCTATTAGCCCTGAAAATAAAACTTTGTTTTTGAGACTTTCCAAAATTCAGAATTCTTTAGTATCAAGTATTGAAAGGAACTTCTGGGAAGCAAAACCAAAAATGAAACAACTTATATCAAAATTAAATATTCCAGAATATATTCATGAAACTGCTTGGAAGATATATTGTTTCGTAGCAAAAAAAAAGTTAACGATGGGACGTTCTATTGAAGGATTTATTGCAGCCTCTATATATGTTGCAATCAGGGTACATGAATTTCCTAAGCTAGTTGATGAAATTAGTGATGCATCTCTGATTCCTCGCAAAACTATTATACATAGTTTAAGTATAATCCTTAAAGAAGTTTTACCTGAATTAAATTTAAATTATAAACCTATTAGTGTTAAGCAGTTAGTTTTTAAATTTGGAACGGAATTGGGTGTGTCAATGGAGATTCAAAAAAATGCACTGAACCTCCTTTATCAATCTTCAAAAAGAGGCCTTTCTTTTATTGGTAAAGATCCAAAAGGTTTTGCTGCAGCATCAATTTATCTATCTGCAAAATTCTCAAACCAAAGATTGACCCAAACTAAAATTGCTGGAATTGCTAAAATAACAGAAGTAACACTAAGAACACGAATAAAAGATTTTAAAAATATAATTAAATTAATTCAATAGAAATTCAATAAAAAAGGTGTTAAAATTATTAGTGAAAATGAATATTCATATAATCTTGTAAAAGATAATGTAATTTATATAAAAAGTGAATTGAAGAAGAAAAGTAAAGATTATGGAATAGTGTCTTTAACTAAGATTCAAATTAATGCATTAGCAGAGAGTGTAGATTTATTGTCAGTCTCCCCTTTAATTTCTCCAAAATTTAGTCAGAGAATAGAAATATTTCTTCTTCCTCGTTTCAATGAATTAACTGGAATAATCTATACAGATAAATCTCTACCTTCTGAAATTGGAATTGAAATTTCAAAAGAAAATAATGAAGATATCATAAAAGGATTTGAATCTATAAATGTTCAAGTGGGATTAAAAAAAAAAGGGTATTCCATCGAAGAATTAAAGAACAAACTAAAAAAAATTAAATACATTAAAAATAAATGACCTACTTTTCGCAAATAAATCCTATAAACAATTTAATTTACACTAAATATTTAATCAAAAGCATTAATAATTAAAATTAAGTAAAGTAAAATAATTTAGAGATTATTCCCGATAGTCTACTTTAGGAAGTTTACTAATTGGGTAAGGTAAATATGCGTCATCTGGAATTGGATCAATATAATATTTACGAAAATTCTTATCTTGCATTCTACAGAAAGGACTCCTGTGATTATAAGCCGGATGTTTTACCATTCTCATCCATATTCTCTTTAAAGATTCATTACGAATATTCCCAAAACCAAGTGGTGAAAAATCACAAGGTGATATGTCTCCATAAGCAGATGCATAAAATTGAATATTCGCTGCTAAACATCCAATTCCTGAAAGATATGCCTCAACAGAATTTTGCCAACTTTGTGATGATAAAGGGGGAAGTTCACTCTTTCTGAATACTTCAGCAGAGAATTTATGTAATTTTTCCCTTAAATCAAAAGTTAACATATCACTTGTATCATGTAGCATTTTTCCTGTGGGAACACAATCAAAAAGGATAATATTGTGGAGCCCTAATTCTTTAGCATACTCGTACAGTTGTTTGTAAATTCCTTTTTCTGTACCTGAACGAGTAGCATAAGAAGAAAACCCTGCAAAGATTCCTTTTGATTTTGCTCTCATTAGACCTTCGATTGCAATATCGAAGAGCCCAGGCATTCCTCGTAAGCTATCATGTTCTTCAGGATTCGGTGAATCTATACTTAAAAATATTGAATAAAGACCTGCTTCAGCTAACTTATCTACATTTTCTTCTGTAAGAAACTGTCCATTTGTAAACATAACTGGCATAGCTTTTTTTTGATCTACATAAGAAATAAGCTCGAAAAGGTCTTTTCGTAATAGTGGTTCTCCTCCCGTGAAAGCAATTATAGTTACTCCCAATTTCTGAGCATCGTTTATTAGTTTTTTTGCTTCTTCTGTTGAAAGTTCTTTTTGATCTTTCTTAAAATGCTTTCCGGCGCTACAATGAACACAGTTACACTGACAATCGTAAGTCACAGCAAATGTCATTGCTACTGGAAATGGATATGGCATTAATTGAGACTTTACTAATCCTTTTAAAGCACGAAACATTGGTCTACTTCCAACTGGAGGTGCAAATGTATTAGCAACCATTTTTCCATGCCATTTACCAATATTGGTATATTGCTTATAGAAATTTGATTGCAA
>JBHLNK010000108.1:0-9221 GCA_048941625.1 Promethearchaeota archaeon
ATGATTCAATTTATGGGAAATTACAATTTGAAAACTAAATTTAAACTTTACCGATCATATCTTCAACTTGGATTTTTAAATTTAATTTCGAGCTAAATTGTTGAAATTTATCAAACATTTTTGATTTTATTACTGATTTATCTTCAATTTGGAGGATTTTCATAAACTTCTGACCATAATATGTCTTCCTGATCACAGAAAAGTCATAAAAGATTTCATTATTATCATGATATCTCAAAATTTTTAGGGATTCAAACTCTTCTTTTCGGATATTTAAAATGTCATTAGAATATTTAAAAAATGGGGTATGTTGAATTTTTTTCAAATCAAAGATAGACGTGGTTCCCAACTCTTTCTTTTTTAAAGTGATTTCTATTACTTTATGAATCTCGTTTAAAAAATTTGATTTTAACGATTTTAAAGTAATATTTGGAAAAATACAACGCTCTAATATTTCAGTAAATGGTAAATCTAAACCTGCTATTTCATTATTCAAATTTAAAAGTGTTAAAATCTGATTAGTATTAATATGAGTATCATTTTTCAACTGATCAAAAATATATTCTTTTTCTTTTAAAATAAAATTCAAAAGAAACTCACTAAATGCTCTAATAAAGCTATCATAATTTGGTATGAATATTTTATCGGGGTTGTTAATCACATTTTCATAGGCATCAAATGGATTGATCTCTCTATTTAATACGGATTTAACAAGTGATAACGGATAATATACTTGAATAAATTCCATACCTTTTGAAATACTGTTAATTGCGTCTTTAAATGTACACTTTTTTAATACATTAATTGTTTTAATAATGTTACTTTCGATTTTTATAGGAGTTTTTTTACAATAGCACAAATCAAATGGCTTTAAATCGTGAAATAATGGATTATTATAATCAGGAATCATTATCTGAGAACTATAGGCATTGACAATACTTCCTTGAATTGGTTTATTAACTAAATCCCATTCAATAATTAATAACTCATCTAAAAAGATATGTTCAATTTCATAATTGTAGTCTTTCGTTTCACTAGATAAAGTTAATCCATTAACTGAATTTATATCATATTCCTCAATTTCTCCCCAGAATTGTTGTCGATAATAAAATACATCTTGAAATTTGCTAAAATCATCTAAAAATAATTCTTTCATAAAAAAATAATTTATCCCGATTTCAGAGGATTTTATTATTTGTTCATTCGGACCAAAAAACCCAATACGAGAAATAATATAATGATAAACTGGATTTTTTAAGTTTTCCTCGTAATGTTTAACCACATATGTATTTCTTTTTTTTTTGAAATCAATGTATGCTTTTTTTATATTATATTTCTCTATTAATAATTTTAAATACGAAAATTTTTTGAGATATACCTTTTTTCCTAATTCTTGAATTTCGAGTTTATATTTCTTATATTGGGGATAGAATTGATCTTTAGGAATATCAATCACTTGAAATTGTTTTTTTAATAATTTCAACTTATCAATTAGGCAAAAATTTTCAATTTCTGAATAGAAATAGTCTATCAATTTAGTTTTTAAAATTTCGAGTTTATTTTTAGGAATTATATCTTTAAAGTCTGGATCTAATTCAATTAATCTCTCGTGATTCTTTTTTATTAAATAAATTGCAAAATAATAATCATTAATATTTGGACTATTTACTAATTTTTTAAATTTATCAATATAAGCAGCTAGAAAAGGAATATCTATAAATTCCAACATTTTATCAATAGATTCAATGATTTTAAGGAGATTAAAAAAAGAATATTTCGATAAAGTATTTAAGAACTTTTTAAACCCCTTTTCAATATATTGATAAAAATTGGTAAGATAATATTCTAATTCATTTTCGTAACCATTTTTTAAAAATTCAAAGAATTCCATAAAAAGATTATTTTCAATTGCAGTTTTTAAATAAATTTCAATAATAGGTTCACTTTCAAATTGATTAATTATGGCTTTATTTAAATTATTCAATGCTTCAACGCAATTATTATTTTTAAAGCAGGAATTAGCCATGAGTAAAAAATTGTTTGTTTTTTTTTTGGAACCAAGATCTTCAGAAGTTAAAATATAACTTTTAAAATTATTTAAGATTTTTAGAGCAATTTTACTCTTTATAACCAATAGAATTTTAACAAGATGAATACAAACTTTTTTTTCTTTGTCTTGATGGATCAGAAATGTTGGACAATCATGAAAGATTTCATTTTTCTTTTCATCTACTATAAGATGAAATTCTCTGTCATTATCTAAAATTAAACTACGGATAATAATTGGATCTTCATTTATTTCAATAATATTGATTTTATTTGTAAGGAATTTAACTGATCTTTGATATAAGTTTAATCCAAATTTATCAATTATAATGCTTGAAATCGATTGATTTACCATATTTTTAAAATCTTGATTTTATTATTTCTGAGATTAACTTTGGGAATTCATTCCAATCTTTTATAGTAAGAAGTTGCCCACCTGCAACTTTTACCAGTCTTTTAGCCTCTTTTAAATTATAAGAAACCTCAGGACAGACAAGTATAAAATCTACACCTAAGGAACGCATTTTTCTAAATTCTGGTATGCTTTGTTTTAAATCGAATATTTCTGCATCTGTAAATAACACATTTAGTTTTTCTCGTGAATTGGAATGTTCTTTAAATTGTTTATTAGCCCATTCTACTGCGCTTTGCACTCTTGTACCTCCTTTAGCAGTAACAGACAGTAGTTCATCAGCTAATTTTTCTAAATCTATTTTTGCATCTAGTGACTTTAATACATGAGTATCTGATTCAAAAAAGGTTATTCCAAGCTCATCCTTTCTTAAACCATAACATAACATAGTGATGCAAATACTCATATAAGCTAGTTTATCTCCTGTCATACTTCCTGAAATATCAAGTTCAAAACATGCTGTTCTTAGCCCTTTTGCTGTTTCATAAACAAAAAAATCATCATATTTTATATAATCTAATTTTTTTCCTTTTTCTAATATATTGTTTATAGTTTCTTCAAGATCAATATTTTCAAAATCATCACCTATTGAATATGGTCTAACAACGTTTATTGGTATTGGTCCAGTGGTGGAGCTACCTAAATGTGCTCTTGAATAATAAATTCCTAATTCAATTAACATATTCTTAGCTAATTCTTTTACTTTTTGTTTAGTTTTATCTTCCAGATTTTTACGATGAATAAACCATTGTTTAAGCAAATTTTCTCCGCTACCGGCTGATAAGCAAGAAATCATTTTATTTACACCTTCTTGACCTCCAATTTGCTGAGCACTATTTAATGCTTCACTTAAATTAAAATTCCCTAGAGCTCCTAAAGCTTCTCTATTATCTGAAGCTAAAGCTGTTGAAGTTAATTCTTTAATTCTTTCATAACTTAACTGATCTTGAATTTGGTTCATTAAATTGCTTAATCTTTGAAAATTAGCTGTTTTTTTTTCAACTAATTTCTTTAATAATTGATATGTTGGCTCGATTAATTCAAAAATTTCATCTTCTTGCATCTCGAGTTTTTTTCCCACCTTTTTTATGATTTCTGATTCTGGGTTTATTCCTATTTTTCTTAAAAATTCTGTAGAATTTCTTAACTGATATGGAGTTTCACAGGATTTTAAAGTTAATGTTGCAAGATTAGGAATATTTTGCGCCATTTTTTGACTGCAATGGATATTCGAACAACTATTCATTAATTGTTGTAACTGGTGTGTAAGTGATTTAAAAGCTTCAAATTTCTTATTTTGAGATAAAGCATCTTCAATAGCATTTTTAAGCCCTTTATTAAATAGCGAATTCCAAGATTTATTAGCAAAAGCCGTCTTGGTCAATGTTTCAAGTGAAATGTTCATTTGAATGTCTTGATTTTGTTGATCTAAATTATCTAATAATGAAGATCTGAGATTAGTTCCAAAAAATTGATCTAGAGAATTTGCTAAATTATAATTATGTTCAAATGAAGAATTTTGCAAACTATTATTTAGAACATCATCTGGATTGAAATCAGGTGTTTCTCCTAAATTTTTTGATGCTTGGAATAATTGATCCAAATTTTTTATTTTATTTTTTAATTCATTTTTAAGATCCTCTAATTGATCTTTAGATATGGCTTTTGTTTCTCTTAAATATTTCATTGATTGGAGTAAATCTTCCAAATTTCCAGATTCTAATATTTTATTTAAATCTTTTTGGATATTTTGATCATTTAATGCTTTGCTTGTAATTTTTTCCCATTCTCTTAATGATTGTTGCTGAATTATTTCACTTAATCCCAAATTATTACCAGATTTAATATCTTTGGGTTCTAAGGAATTAATTTTTTGAATCATCCTATTTTTTGCTTGTTCAAGTAATTTCTCAAGAGAAGTTATTTCTTCTTTATACAATTCAGAATCATCATTGAAAAAATTGAGTGCTGATTTATAAGGCTCTTCTGTTCGATTTTGATTTAATTTTTCTATGAATTCATCTAGTTGCTGAATCATATCTTTGTCTATTGATTTAGATAATTCAATTTCATCTATTAGATCCTGCAATTGGTCTAATTCTGATTTAATTCCGGAATTTATAATTTCATTTTCAAAATCTTTAGTTTCATTTTGACTGAAAAATGACTTCATCAAATCTTTTTTAAAATTTGGAAAAATTATTTCAAAAGCAATATCTTTAGCTAAACTTTGATTATCAGGAAAAGAAGTAACAGCACTAATTTCAATAAAATCATTTGGAGTTACAGCACCTTTACGATAATATCTTGAAACTATTAGTTTTGGTATTGATAATACCTGTCTAGGTGATGGCATTTGAATTATATCTGGATGATTTCTCATCCTTCGAATAAACTCTACAGCAAATTCACATGGATTTTCAGGAAATACTCCCAATAAATTATCCTCCTAAAGTCTTTTTTATTATATTTTCAATTATATTTTCTACTTTTACTCCTGGTTTAGGTTTGATACTTCCTAATAACACATGACGAGCAATTTCAGAAAGATAAATATATACGGATTCTTTCTGTTTAACTTTATTTTCTTTTTCTATAAGTCTTTTTCTCGCAAGCAATTTAGCCATACCAATACCAGCTCTAATTGATGCAGGAATTTCAATATCAACTTTGTTTTGTCTAGTTTCTTTAATAATTGAATATATTAATTCTAATTCTGATTCCTCTATAATAAAATGTTCAGGCAAATTAATTCTTATGATATCCAATTCTGTGGATTTATCGGGATAAGTTAATTTAATCCATACCTTTATCCTATCTTTCAATGCTTCAGATAATCTATGAGTTCCAGATAATTCTTCAGGGTTCATCGCACATATAAAGAAAAAATCTTTATCCGCTTTAATTCTCCCTAAATGAGGTATACTAATTGAAGCTTCTTCAAGAGGTTCTAATAGAGTATTTTGAGAATATTCTGTAGCTCTATTAATTTCATTGGCTAAAAAAGTACCTCCTTCTAACATTGAGTTTAATAACGGTCCAGGATTAAAAGCTTCTAACACAAAACCTTTTTTTAAAGTGATTGCAGGATCAAAAGATCCAATAAAATGTGAAGGTTTAATGCTTTCATCCATAGTCAACCAATAAAAACTTTTATTTTTATTCTCTTTAGCTCTTAAACTAGCAAAATAACGACATAGAATTGTTTTTCCAACACCAGGAGGTCCAACTAGTGCAGGAAATAACCCAGTAGATTCCGCATCCCTTAGTAACTCTAAAGCTTTACCATATTGCCCTGAAAGAACTATATCAATTTGTTCTTCAGAAATATCTTTAATAATATGTAAGTTAAATAATTCTTCAAATCTTTGTTTGTTTATCATATTTGATCCTCTTTAGCATTCCAATTAAGCTAACGTTTTTCTTACATGAATATTAAGTCTTTGTTAATATTAAACTTTAAAGTTAATAATTAAAAAATATTATATTTTCTTAACCAGTTTCATTAAATTATATAAATAGCCTACGAGAAATTTAACCGAATATGATAAAACCTTATTTTTATGAGGAAAACTTCATCTTATATCATGGGGACTCTTTAAAGATACTTCAACAATTTGAGAATAACAAATTCGATTTAATTTTTGTAGATCCACCTTATTTCTTATCAAATGATGGTATTACTTGTTCCTCGGGAAAAATGGTTTCGGTTAATAAAGGTGACTGGGATAGATCAAAAGGATTTGAAGAAGATATTAGATTTATCGATTCTTGGCTAAAAGAATGTAGAAGACTATTGAAACAAAATGGCAGTTTATGGATTTCAGGGACTTTACACATTATTTACAAGGTAGGATATTTATTAGAGAAAAATAATTTTGATATAATTAATGATATTGTAATGTATAAGCCAAATGCTCCACCAAATTTATCCTGTAAATACTTTACGCATAGCCACGAAATAGTTTTGTGGGCTAGAAAATCAGAAAATTCAAAGCACACATTTAATTATGAAAAGATGAAAATCTGGAATAATCCTAAAGACAAATTAAAAAATAAAGATAAACAAATGAGAAGCGTCTGGTCAATTCCTTTACTTCCTAATGGGGAAAAAAAATATGGTAAGCATCCAACTCAAAAACCAATGGAATTATTAAATAGAATAATTACATCTTCCTCAAATGAAGGTGATCTAGTAATAGATCCATTTGCTGGTTCTTGTACTACTGGAATTGTTTGTAGTATTTTAAATCGTGGTTTCATTGGGATTGATTCTAACAAAGATTATTTAGATATTGCAATTAAAAGATTTAGAGATAGGAGAAAAAAGGATCTGCTCTTTTCTCCTAAAAATGAAAACTATTTCACAAAATTTTTGTAGTTAAATCTGTTAAAGAGTCAATTAAATAGTATTATAAAAATTTTTATTAAATCACACAATTATATCTTTAATTAAACTTATACCTTAATTATATTGGGGAGATAAATGCAACTAGAACAGATTTCAAATTTAAATTATAAAGAGCGTAATTTAAGGATGAAGCAGAGCGTTGTTCAAGCACCACATGAAATTTGTATAGAAAGAGCTAAATTTTTTACTAAATCATATAAAAACACAAGAGGAGAAAATCCCATTATTAGATTTGCGAAAGCAATGGACTACTATTTAACAAACATGACAATAAGAATTTGGAATGATGAATATATAATCGGAAACAGATGCTCTAAATTTGTGGGAACTCCATTGTATCCCGAAGCGCGTATAGATACAATAGAACAAGATATTGATAATTATGACACTCGACCTATACAAACACTTTTTTTAACGGAAGAAGAAAAACATTTTGTAAAAGAAGAACTAATTCCTTATTGGAAACTTCAAGAAGAAACTGTTCAAGAAAGGTTTCAATCATATTTGACTCCAGATCAGAAAGATATTATGGAAAAGTTAGTTTTTGCTGTTGATGTAGAGCTTTCTAGCGGGATTGGTCATTTTTTCCCTGGTCATGAAAACATGTTAAAAAATGGTATTGATATCCTAATTCAAAATGTAGATAAGAATTTGAAGAAATTTTCAAACGATACTAAAAAGAAAGTCTTTCTTGAATCAGTTTTCATTTTACTGAATTCTGCTAAGAACCTTATAAGGAGATTTTCAACACTTGCAAGAGAAATGGCAAAGAACGAAGAAAATTTGTCACGTCAAAAAGAATTATATGAAATATCAGAAATTTGTTATAAAATTTCTGGAGATCCTCCATCTAATTTTAAAGAAGCTCTACAACTTATATACTTCAATCATTTAATTTGTGGATTAGAAGATGGTGGTTTTGCTATTTCAGTGGGTCGATTGGATCAATATTTATATCCATATTATTTAAAAGATTTAAGAGAGAATAAGATTAAGACAGAAGAAGTTCAATTTCTCATTGAATGCTTTTTTATAAAACTCTCTACTTTATGGAATTATGTAATTTCTAAAGGAGTAGTAGCTGTGGAAGGACCACCTATTGCAGAAAATTTAGTAATTGGTGGATTAGATCGTCAAGGGAACGATGCAACAAATGATTTATCATGTATTATCTTAGATGCTTATTCTCACATAAAAACAGTACAACCAACATTTTGCGTAAGATTACATAAAAATTCATCAGATCATTTTCTTAAGAAGGTTGGTCAATCAATAAGAAGAGGAACTAGTATAGCTTTATTTAATGATGATATAATGATCTCCGGGCTTATTAATCGGGGATGGACTATTGAGGACGCTCGGGAATACGCTCCGATTGGATGTGTCGAACCACAACATCCTTATAAATCGTTTGGATCCACAAATGCAAATCAATTTAATGCTGTAAAATGCTTAGAATTAACGCTTAATAACGGTATAGATATGATAACTAGAAAAGAGTATGGCCTTAAAAATAGTAAAAGTATTACTTCTTACGATGATTTTTGGGATGAATTTAAAAAACAAATGAAATTTTTTATTGATTATATGGTAAAGACTATGTATCACCTCGATAAGGCAATTGCAGAACTTACTCCTCAACCATTTTTATCAGCAACTATTGATAATTGTATAGAACGGGGACTTGATATTACAGAGGGCGGTGCAATATATAATTTTACAGGACCGCAACTTATTGGTCTAGCTACAGTAGCGGACAGTCTTGCTGTAATTAAAAAAGTCGTTTTTGAAGATAAACTCCTATTGTTTGATGAAATTATACAGATGCTTTCTAAAAATTTTAGAGGACAGTATCAAGGAAAAAAAGGGACGGAGTGGAGAGAATTTTTTATAAATAGAGTACCTAAATTTGGTAATGATCACGACTTTGTTGACCAAATCGCAGTGGATGTAGCTGAATTTTATTGTAATGAAATTTCAAAACGTTCAAATTATAGAGGAGGTAAATTTAATCCAGGAATTTACTCTACTACTTTTCATTTAGCATTCGGAGTCTTTACTGGAGCTTCTGCTGATGGAAGAAGAAAAACAGAGCCTTTATCAAATGGTATAGGCCCTACAAGTGGTATGGATAAAAATGGTCCTACTGCTATATTAAATTCGATAAAAAAACTTAGAAATGATTTAATGACAAACGGGAATTCATTAATCTTAGCGTTTCATCCAAATACATTCAAATCAGAAATCTTTATTCCTCTAATTAAATCTTTCTTTGGGCTTAATGGTGGCTATCAGGTACAATTTAACATTGTTGGTAAAGAAATTCTATGTGAAGCACAAAATAATCCTGAA
>JBHLNK010000109.1:0-9186 GCA_048941625.1 Promethearchaeota archaeon
GAATTCTTATTTTTTGGTCTTGTTGTAGCAAGAGCAAATAAAGGATCAGAAGCCACATTTAATCCTACGTTTTTCATGCCCACCATAGCTGTAGCACCTCTGGCATATGCCGCTCCAGCAACTTCTATCGCAACCTTTTCATTTATACTACTTTCCACCCATTTGATTCCAATCTTCCTGAAAATTTCTATAAAAATTTCCCCAACTTCAGAACTCGGTGTTCCCGGATAAAAAGTATAGACATCAATTCCACTTTCTAAAGCTCCACGAACAATAGCTTCGTTTCCTAGAAAAAATTTTACATCACCAGCTTTACCACTAACAATTTTTCTATACACTTTTTCCATGTAGGATTTAATTCACACATATAAATAGATTTTAACTATTTTTAATTTATCCTAATATGGATTGGATAACTTTTTTTATAACTTATGGAATATTGTTTCTTGGTGAATTAGGAGATAAGACTCAATTAATTGTATTTAATCTCGCTTTAGAATATAAGAAATTTTATAAAGTAGGAATAGGAGTCACATTAGGTTTTGCAATATTAGTTACTATTGGAGTATTTTTTGGAACCGTTATTACTAGATTTGTACCCATTTTCTTAATTTCAAATATCTCGGGGATTGTTTTTATAATAATAGGTGTTTTAGAAGCACGTAATCTTAAGAAACTATATTTAGAACATAAAAAGAAAAATAATGTTCTAACAGAAGGAGACCTAAGTGATAAGAACCTGGAAAATGATAAAAAACCCTCACAAAAATTCGCAAAGATAAAAAATAATCCTTACCTTATGGGATTTTCATATATCTTTATAATGGAATTAGGAGATAAAACACAAATATTAACAATTACTTTATCATCAATTTATGCTTTCCCAATTGAAGTATGGTTAGGGTCTTTCTTAGCATTAATTTCAGTAGCATGGATAGGGATTCTTTTTGGTGCCTTTATTGCACGAAAAGTGCCGAAATTCTATCTAAAGTTAATTTCAACGACAATCTTTATCTTTGTAGGGATATTGATTTTAATTACCTCTTTCTAATTATATTAATGTTCTTTTTTTTAATAACATTCTTTTGGAGCTAAAGAGTAGGAATAATAAGGATATAGGAATTTTCTTAATTCATAACATAAATGACATTCATTAACAAATTGTTGATTTTGCTTAAAACCACGTTCCTTAGCAATTTCTAATAATCCTATTGGACCTTCTTTTGAAATAATTGATAAGATAGGATGCTTATCAATATCATAATTGCAGATAATCTTTGTTAAATGCTGAATCTGAGTATTTCCGATACAAATCCCAGGGCATAAAGTAACATTTCCTTCGCTATCAATTTCAATTGTTTCTGGGTTTTCAAGGTTTCCTTCTATCCAAAATGGTACAGGACATTTTCCTGAAGGAGTCTCTTCTTTTAATTTTAGATACTCAATCAATTCAGTCCCTCTTCCTTCCACACTCATAGGAAATTTATGAAACTCAACACTTTGTATCTCTTCTAATATTTCTAAATTATTTTTGGTTAGTTGGTTGAAATAATTATATGTATTAATATCATCAACAAAATAACTATCCACATAAATATCTCCTATTCCTATAGCGACAGCTGAACTTAAAGCATTTCTTACATATTCTAGAGATATAAATTGTTGATGAAAAAAATCAGCACTAAAAGTAATTGCTGTTAAACCTGCTTTTTTTAATCTTTCTAACTTCTTCTTAACGATTTTTTCATTTTTAGCCCAAAAACTATTAGTTATAACACCTCTTCTGGGAATATTCAACTTGTTTGCTTCTTTTATTATATGTTCTAAAGACTCAAAATATAAAAATGGTTCACCTCCATGAACCCAAACTGATTGCAATGGATAATTCTCTTTCAATTCCTTTAAATATCCTGATGATTCTTTTGGTTTTATGAACCCCGTTCTTTTTGGTCCCGCACTATAACTACAATGCTGACATTCTGCAGGACATTTAAATGTAAGAAGAAAATCAACATGTTTTACTTGCAAATTAGATTTCACCAATGATAAAATAATCAATAAATCTATTAAAATTCTGAGGTTAAAATTTTGGAAAATATCACTTTTCCTTATTGGATTTTTTAATAATTAAATAATTAAATACTCCAATATCGAAATAAAGTATATGAACAGTTTTGAAAGAATCTGGGCAGTATTGAATCTTGAAGAGCCAGATAGAATACCAACCCATACAATTAATATCGATGGGAATGTTGCTGATCTAATTTTAGGCAGACCAGAAAAGACTGCTTTTGATATCTTTGATGAGATGGAAGAGAAGTATCCAGATGATTGGGTTGACAGAATTAATCAAATCCTTGATGATATTGAAATAGGAGTCTTTGCTAAATGTGTTCGAGCGGGCCATAGAATAGGATTCGATGGAGTCGGTATCCAATACATCCCATTTATCCTTGAAAGTCAAAATGAAATGACAGATATCTTTGGAAAAAGACATAAAATTAGAAATATTGATGGAAATCCATATCCTGATTATTATGGGGGTTATATTAAGAATAGAGAAGATTGGGAAGCATATCCTAAACCAGATTTTAAAGAAGAATATAGAAGAGCTAAGAAATTCTATAAAGGAGTTTTTAGGAAATGTCGTGATATTAAGGATGAGGTTTGTATTTTTGCTCAGAATGCTTTAACTTCAGTATTTCCTCCAGTTTGGCAGGGAATGGGAATGGCTAATTTTGCAAGAGCATTAAAAAACGACCCAAAATTAATCGAGGAGCGTTTTCGTTTTTGTACTGATTTTACTTTAAACGTGTTTAAAGCATATGCAGATTGTGATGCCAAAATTTTTCTTGAAGGAGGAGATATTGCTCATAAAGGAGGTCCTATGATAAATCCTAAGTATTTTGATAAATATTTACTCCCATGTTATCAAGAAGTTGCCGATCAGATACATGAATGGGGTGGAAAGTATATTTTACACACTGATGGAGATGTCACTTCTCTTTTAGATTTTATTGTAGAGTCTAGATTTGATGGACTCCAATGTCTTGAGCCTCCATTTGTAGATCCTTATTATGTGAAAAAAAAGGTTGGAGATAAACTATGTTTGTCTGGCAATATAGACACAAGACATATTTTAGTTGATGCTACAAAAGATGAAGTAGAAAAAGCTGTAAAAAATGCGATAAAAGCTATGGGATTTGATGGAGGTTTTATGATATCACCCGCAAATTTTCATCCAAAAATATCCCCCCAACACTTAAAATGGATGATTGAGACTACTTTAAAATTTGGAGAATACCCATTAAAAACATGAAATAAAATTATTATATCATTTAATGAAGCTTTGGAATAATCTCATAAATAAAAAAAAAAAGAAATTTGAAAGGTTAAATTACTATAATCCCGCTGAATATATTGTTCCAACCGTAAAGAACCAAACTGTGATAATTGCTCCAAATATTGATCCTAAGTAAATCTTTCCTGTTTTACGATAGAATATAATCATTATGAGATAGATTAAACCTGATAAGGGAATCACTGACATTAACTGCAGTGGCATTATTGGATTAATCCACCAACCATTGTATGGATAATTACTTATTGCTACACCAATGTATTGAATTAAAAATAGAATTAATAATCCTGCTAACATTGCAAATAATGTTTTAAGCCACCAAACTAAATGAGTCTTAATTGATGAACTGGATTCTTCTTGACGGATTTGCCCAAATAAGAAAACCCCACCATTTAAAAGGAAAAATGGTAAGAATAAAGGAAGATATAATAAGAATTGCACAAATCGTTGAGGAGTAAACATTTTTGCAAATGTCCAGAATATCCTAAATTCTATCAAAAAGAAAGTTTGGAAGATACTTACCAGCATATACATCCAGCCAAAAAGTAGTAGTGCCAGCAATACAGTCTTACCAAATATCTGCCAATTCCCTTTATTCTTAAAAGTAGTACCAAACTTCTCACTATCATAGGTAACGCCAAGATTATACAATGTTATACTTCCTCTGTCCTTCCTGTTGAATAGAAGATACCACAAAGTTATGAAAAAAGCAGCCGCAGCAGCAGTTGTTAAGAAAAATCCTAGCCAGTTATTAATCATTCCCATTTTCAATGGTGGTGCATATGTAGCAAATTGCCAATGTTCATCAGCATGAGTGAATAAACCAAAAAATACAGCAGCAATTACTGTATTAATTGATGCAAATATCCACCAATTCATTTTTTTCTTAGTAACAACACGTTCGGGCATTGGTTGTTGAACTTCATTAAAGAATTTAGTTTTTAATAATAATTGAGTCAAAAAGACCACAGACACAAAACTAAAAAGTAAAGCAAAACCACCAAAAATTTCAACTCCCAAGTATGTTTGCCCAACAATTGCAGCAATATTCCAAGCATCTCCTTCGGTTTCACCCATTAAGGCTTGTAACATCCACGCTACAATTTCAGCTGTTGTTGTTTGATCCATAGTTTGGCCAGGATGAGTCAATCCTACGGCTAAATGCTCCCTATATGCATCTCCTACTCCAAAAGTTCCATAAGTTGTATCAACTGCACCTGTACCTGGTGCAACACCCGCATTTGTTTCAAGAATAGACATTCCTTGAGCCATAACTTGCGATACTGTCATTGTTGAGGGATAAAGAGGGGTAGGTAAAGTACCAGTTATGTAATAATAAGGAAGATCATACCATTCCTCATATTGGGACCAAATATGCAATACATTATGTAGGATAGTAAAATTATACAAAAAGGGAGGAAATGTTTCAAATACACAAGCATCATGGTCAGGATTCAATGCTGCTAGAACTGAACCTAATATATATCCCATAGAATGACCAAAAAGACCCATACTAGTTCCATCAACAAAAGCTAACCCTGCTAACCACTTATACGCTGCATCAAGACATCCAACTTGAAATTCTGTATCTCCTTCAGAATCTCCATGAGCAGCTCTATCTATTGCTAAAACTACAAAACCTGCTTTAGCTAACTCCAATGAAGCAGGTCTCTGAACATCCTTGTCATTATTATAACCATGAATCCCTAGAACACCAGGTGCTGGACTCGAAGCAGTTGCAGTAAGAGGACGATATAATTTACATACTATTTTATTTGCATACTCATCTACTATTGCAACTTCTTGAACATCAATCGTGCCGAAGTGTGTTTGGAATCCATAAGCCATACCACCAGAAAAGAACACTAATACGACTGATATTAGAAAACACAATTTGATTCGTTTGTCTCTTTCCATAAGATACAAACCTCTCACTAAATGTGATTTTTTTTATTTTTATGATTTAGTTTTTTGGTAAATTCAATTAAAGGTTTAAACCAGATTATATTTAAAATTATCTCTTTTAAGACTAGAAACTGAGATTACGGTCGTAATAATTTTAACTTCCTAACAATTTAAAGAATTATAAAAAATTAAAATTCTGTGTATAAAAATGGCAAGACCAAAAATAGTTTTACCTGAAATTGGAATCTCTGAACCTAAACTTGTAAAAGAGATGGATGAAATCAAGAAAGATGATATAAATTGGAGAGATGGAAAAGTTTGGAGCTTAGTATATCATGCTACTGATGAGCATACTGAAATGCTTAAAAAAGCTTACACTATGTTTTTCTCTAAAAATGCACTAAGTCCAATCGCTTTTCCAAGTTTAAAAAAATTTGAAACAGACGTAATTTCTATGGCTGTGGACATCTTTAATGGAGATAAGAATTGCTGTGGGAGTATGACTTCAGGAGGAACTGAAAGTATCTTAATGGCGATAAAGACTTACAGAGATTGGGCAGAAGAGAAGTTTCCTCATATTAAAGAACCAGAGATGGTTTTACCTAGCTCTGCACACCCTGCTTTCGAGAAGGGAGCAGAATATTTTAAAGTTAAATCTGTTCGTATTCCAGTCGATAAGATAACTTATACTGCAGATGTAAAAGCTATGGAGAAAGCTTTGACTGAAAACACCATCATGATGGTAGGTTCCGCTTGTGATTTTCCGAGAGGTGTTGTTGATCCAATCTCCGAATTAGGAGTAATAGCTCAAGAGAGAGGTATTGGACTTCATGTTGATGCTTGCCTTGGAGGATTTATGCTTCCGTTTGTAAGGAAACTTGGTTATAATGTTCCTGATTTTGATTTTTCTGTACCTGGTGTGACCTCTATAAGTGCAGATGTTCATAAATATGGTTATGGAGCTAAAGGAGCCTCTACTATTTTATATCGAAGAGAAAGAATTTGGAAACATCAATTTTCTGTTTATACAGATTGGGAAGGAGGAATCTATATTTCGCCTTCAATGAGAGGTACGCGGCCAGGAGGGGCAATTGCAGCATCTTGGGCAGCTATGAAGCATTTAGGGATGAATGGATACTTGGATTTAGCAAAAATTGTCATGGATACTTCGAAAAAATTAATCGAAGGAATTAATAAAATTCCTGAATTATATATCATTGGAAATCCCGTGATGAGTGTTTTTTCTTTTACCTCTGATAAATTTGATGTCTATTATTTAGGAGATCTTTTGGATAAAAAGGGTTGGCATTTAGATCGTATTCAATTTCCAAATGCTTTACACATGATGGTAAATCCACACCATAGTGATATCGCTGACACCTTCTTAGAGGATCTAAAAGTAACTGTTAAAGAAGTAATTGAAAATCCAGATGTCAAATCTGATGGAGATGCTGCCATATATGGTATGGTAGCTAGTTTACCAGACAGGGATAAAGTAAAAGACTTCATTATTAAGTTCTTAAAAAGTCAATATAGAATTAAATAACTTACTTTTTTATATTATTCTCTAATTCTTTTTGGATGGTAATGGAATAAGAAAAGATACTCTCTTTTTATATTCTGAGTAGGAGTTGCCAAATCTTTTTTCTAAATTTTTTTCTTCCCATAATTTTACAAAAACAATTAATAATAGAGTGATTAATAGACTGAATCCAAATAGCAGAAAAATAGAATTAAACAAAAAACCTAATCCTATCCATATTAGGATATATCCAAAGACCATCGGATTTCTAGTATACTTATACGGGCCTTTTATGACTAACATTACCGTTTGTGTACCTTTTAAAGGTACAGGACTCCCTTTTCCGCTATGAAATATTTCTAAATTAGACCATAAAGCCCAAAAAAACCCAAATATTAATACTATAATTGCTATAATGACATTAATGGGAAATGGAAGAAATTTAGGTAATCCTGCTATTGAATCAAGATATAATGAAACCAAAACACCTAATATGGGTAATATAATAACCACATAAATTCCACTAAATACTAAGGCTAGAATACGCTTAGTTCTCCTGTCGCTCTTTTCAATATCGTTCATTTCAGTTATTCACGAAGGCTTTTACATTTTTAATATTAATCATTTATATTAAGGGTAACTACTAGTTTTATAATTATCTGCGATTATCATTTAATCAATAAAGATTTAAGATAAATTAGTAAAAATGAGTAAGGATTCTAGAGATAAATTTGAAATCTCTTATGAAGACTATTTTAGAACAAGATTTAATGGTATTGTTGAGATTATTAGTATTTTATCTCCTATTATGGATAAAAAAAAGGCATTGGAAATAATAGAAAATCTCTGGGAAAAGAAAGGGATTGAATTAATAGTACATCAGTTAAAAACAATAAAGCCTATAACAAACTTCAGAGAATTTAAAGAAATATATAAAGATCAAATCAGTACAGATTATATGAACCATTGTTTAAACTATG
Organism: Promethearchaeota archaeon; assembly: GCA_048941625.1. Taxonomy (GTDB): domain Archaea; phylum Asgardarchaeota; class Lokiarchaeia; order Sigyniarchaeales; family SOKP01; genus Loki-b32. Next base: position 7,769 of record JBHLNK010000109.1, read on the forward strand.
AGATAGTCGAAGATTCTGAAAATAAGATAGCATTAAAATTTACAAAATGTCTTTGGGCAAAAACCTTTTTAGAATTGGGTGCACCTGATATTGGATATGCTATTTGTTGTAATCCAGATTTTGCTATGGCAAAAGCTTTTCACCCCAATCTTAAATTAACTAGAACAAAATCCCTAATGAAAGGAGATAATTTTTGTGATTCTACTTATATCTGGGAAGAATAAGATATTAAAAAAAGATTTATCTAAATAATTTTAATATTTTGATAATAGTTATCCTACTCCATGCTTGCCTGCATATATCGAACAACCTAACTGTAAAAAGTAAGTTATACCTGAAATAGCACCATATAGAGTTCCTAATGTCCAGGTTAAACCCCACATTAATATTATACTAATGTAATACAAAAATAAGTAGGATACTAATATTTTTTTATTCCGTGGTTTACGGAACTCTATTTTTTTTATATAATCAACTATTAATTCAAAACAAATAAAAATTACAAAAAGCAGTGGGAAGAACCAAGTCCACCATTCTCGTAGATAAATGATATTGATAATAAGGATTAGCAATGTAGGAATACCGAGGGAAATATAAAAAATTCCAAATACATGTTCAAAACTTGGCTTTTTAACTCTCAAAATAAAGATAGCACTTATTATAATGTTAGCAGTGTTTATAATAAGAAATAATATTAAATCCAATACATAATAAACCATGACTGATCTACATTTAAAATTGTTTGAAATTTTCCTTATTATGTTGATATTATTATAAAAAACATTAATATTATCTGGAATTATATTAGGTTATAGCTTTTTATTAATTAAGATAATCAAGTCAATTTATTTGTTTATAATTTATGTAAGAAATTAATATATTCAGAATTAAGTTTATAATAATCTACTAAGAAAATTTTTATTTAAGGTGAATAATAATCACTGATGAAAGAATTAAGAAAGAAAGTTTTCATATAAGGCATATATATCTTATTCCTATTGTAATTTTCATCTTTATCTTTATTTTTACTTATGGATTTCCCGGATTTATTCCACCTATTAACTTATTTATTATGAATCAGCTTGAGTATATAAAGTATAATTTCTTACCTCTAATAGTAGTTTCTATCATCAATGGGGCTGTATACAGCAGTGTCGCATCTTGGATTATTGCAATAAGACATTTAAGAATGAGAGCTAAACAAAGATCAATAGAACTTCAAAATTGAATTTAAATTAAAACAAAATTTTAAAAGATCTCAATTAAAAAAGAATTGGAAATTTTATTCAATCTCCTCTTCTTTATTATCTTCTTTTAACTGCTTGAATTCTTCTGGTTTTTTTTCTGGAAGATTTTTGTACGTAGGTTTAGATTCATATTCTGGTTCAGGTTCATATACAGGTTCAGATTCAGGTTCA
>JBHLNK010000110.1:0-9171 GCA_048941625.1 Promethearchaeota archaeon
TGGGCAAGCAGGAAAATTTCCTCATTTTATGAAAGCTCAAAGTTATAATGGATTACATGGAAGATATTTATCTGCTGCATTAGGAATAAAAGCAGCTAATCCTGAACTTAATGTGATTGCTATAAGTGGAGATGGTTGTACTTATAGCGAAGGGGGAAATCATTTTATCCATACTATTCGATACAATCCAAATATTGTTAATATCGTTCATAATAATCAAGTTTATGGATTAACAAAAGGTCAAGCATCCCCAACCAGTCAATTAGGGTTTAAAACAAAAGTTCAAGTATTTGGAGTTATAAATGAACCATTTAATGCTGTATCAGTTGCTATCGCATTGAATGCATCTTTTGTCGCAAGAGCTTTTGTTGGAGATATAGAAAGAAGTAAGGAGATATTAAAAAAGGCCTTAGAGCATGAAGGATATGCTTTAATAGATCTTTTATGTCCGTGTGTATCTTTTAATCGAGTTAACACCTTCCAATGGTATAAGGAAAATAGTTATTATGTAGATGAGTCTCATGATCCTTATAATAAAGAAAAAGCAATGAAATTAGCTTTGGATGATCAAAAATTTCCGCTAGGTATCTTGTATATTAATCCTTATAGAAAGCCTTATGAAGAAAATGTGCGTATTTACACTACAGATAAAAGACCGTTATATCAAAGAGATTTAGATCATACTAAATTCAATGAACTTCTTGACACATTTAGATGATTTATAATATAAGTTTTAAAAGAAAAAATAAAAGCTGATTTAATGAGAATTGAAGAATTTGATGTCCTTGTTGTTGGATCAGGGCTAAGTGGTTTAAGAGCAGGATTAGAATTATCGATGGAATGGAATGTAGCAATAATTAGTAAAGTTTTTCCTGTTCGAAGCCACTCTGGGGCTGCTCAAGGAGGAATCAATGCAGCATTAGGAAATCTAGAAGTTGGAAAGAATGATACTCCAAGAAGACATGCATTTGATACTGTTAAAGGATCAGATTATCTTGCTGATCAAAATGTTGTTATGTTCATGTGTGAGGAAGCTCCTAAAATTGTAGTTGAGTTTGAGAGTATGGGGGCACCCTTTTCTAGACTTGATTCAGGACTAATAGCCCAACGACCTTTTGGAGGTGCTGGATTTCCCCGTACTTGTTATGCTGGCGATCGAACTGGTCATACCCTGCTTCATACTTTAAATGAACAATGTGTTCGTAATAATGTAAAATTTTTTGATGAGTACTTCTTAATAGATTTAATAAAAGTAGAGGATCAAGTCGTAGGAATAATAACTCTTGATATTCCTAATGGAGAATTAATAATCTTCAGGTCACCATATGTTATTTTAGCTACTGGAGGTTTTGGTCGGATTTTTAGGCAATCTACAAATGCATTAATTAATACAGGGGATGGAAACGGTGCTGCATTCCGTGCAGGACTGCCAATGCAGGATTGTGAATTTGTGCAATTTCATCCCACTACTCTATATGGAACGAATATTTTAATAACTGAGGGCGCTCGTGGTGAAGGTGGATATTTATTTAATAATAAAGGTAAGAGATTTATGATTAAAACTGCTCCCAAAGCAATGGAATTAGCCCCTCGAGATATCGTTGCTAGAGCGATTGAAACAGAGGTTATTGAAGGTAGAGGTTTTGAAAATGCTTATGTGAATTTAGATTTAACTCATTTGGGATCAGAAAAAATTAAAAACAGGCTTCCAGGTATAAGAGAGATAAGTATATATTTCGCAGGGGTTGATCCAATAGAAGAACCCATTCCAGTTCAACCTGGGCAGCATTATAGTATGGGAGGAATAGCAACTAAATATAAGGGAGATTTCGGAGAAACCGATTTATCGGGACTTTATACTATTGGAGAATGTTCTTGTTTATCCGTACATGGAGCAAATAGACTAGGTGGAAACTCACTATTAGAAACATCGGTTTTTGGTAGAGCAATTGGTAGAAATATTTTAAAGGGAAATTTACTAAGATTACCACCTATTGAAATTGTAAAAAAGGCTGAAAATTCTGCATTTGAATCAGTTCAAAATCTTTTAATGCAATGGGAAAAAAATACAGGGAAATTACCTGTTGAGATCCGAGATAAAATGGGTGAAACTATGAATAAAAATGTTGGTGTATTCAGAAAAAAAGAAGAACTTGAGAGAGCTTACAACGATCTCAAGCGATTACAAAAAGAATTCTTAAAAGTTAACATGCAAACATCTGAAAGAAAATTTAATTTTGGGTTAGTGAGAACACTAGAACTTCGAAATATGTTAGATATTGCAGAAGTATCTGCTTATGCAGCATTGTGGAGAAGTGAAAGTAGAGGGGCACATTATCGTCTAGATTATCCAAAGCGAGATGATGAGAACTATTTAGTTCATTCTCTTGTTTATAGAACTAAAGAAGGACTAGAAGTAAGAACGAAGCCTGTTATTTTAGGTATTTTTAAAGTAAAGGAGAGGGTGTATTAAAATGTCTCAAGACGTAAAATTTTTAGTATATAGAAACTCTGGGAATGGAAAAGTTAGGTATGAACATTATGAAGTACCCATATTTAAAGGAATGAGTGTTTTAGAAGCTTTATTTTATATTCAGGATCACTTTGATTCTACTCTTGCTTTTCGATATGCCTGTAGAGGTGCAATATGTGGTTCTTGTGGAATGACAATTGATAAAGTCCCTAATTTAGCGTGTAGAGTACAAGTCTCTAATGTTAAAACTTTGAAAAAACCAAATAACATTCCTGAATTCAAGTTTGGAGATCATTCTAATTGGGATGTTAGTAATGAGATATTAATCGAACCACTCCCAAATATGAAAGTACTAAAAGATCTTGTAGTAGATATGGAGCCTTTTTGGAAATTTTATCGTGAAATACAACCATACTTTATTAGAGAATATAATGATATTGCTCCTGAGTCTAAACAGTCATCTAAAGAGATGAAAATGATTGAACATTTAGTCTATTGTATTTTATGTGGAGTTTGTTGGGCATGTCCGGTAAATGCGAAAAATTCAGAATATTTGGGACCTGCTCAATTAGCAAAAGCAGAGAGATTTATAAGTGACACAAGGATCTCGAAAAATAAGCAACAAACTATAGTTTCACGTATAAAAAAGGATGATGCTGTTCCTTCTTGTGAAAAATATTTTGTTTGCAATAGAGTATGTCCTAAGGGAGTTATGCCAGGAACAGCGATTAAAAATCTGAGAGACAATTGGATTATATAATATTTAGACAGATAAGTAAAGCTTATATATTTTTTTTACATATTTCAATATTAAAATGGAAATCCAAGAATTACCAGATTTTTTAGTTTTTGAACTGGAAGATACTGGAGAAAAGAAGTTACTGGAAAATGTCACTATTCATACACTTCAATCATCCTTACATTCAAAACAGGTTTTAATTATCGTGAGAAGAGAATTGAAAAGAATTTTCATATGGAAAGGTTCTGCTTCTCCTGTTAAAAAACGATTTGTAAGTTCTCAAGTAGCTATAACACTTAGAGATGAGTTAACAGAAAATTGCAGAATAATTTCTGTTGATCAGGGAGACGAACCTCAAGAATTTTTAGATGCTTTCGGATTAGAATCAATGCCGGCTACAGAGTTTTTAGAAGACATGCATTATGTAAGAAATATTGAGAAAGAAGGAAAAGCATTTTCAGAGCCTATAGCTCTTATGTCAGGGATGAAATCCGAATTAAAATACGTCAAAAAGATTCCTATTTTATCGATAACTGGAGAAGATGGAAAGAAAATTATCCAGCTCTTAACTACTATCGATCAAAATATTAAAAGGATCATAAAAATGTTAGAAAAGCCTTAAGGGATTATTTCTTCATTCTGAAATTAATATAGCTCATTTTAAGCATAATTTATATCTATTAATATAAACTTTTTTATGATTGTTATTCTAATAACCTTATAAAAATTCAATTTTAGGATGTTATGAATTTTGAAGTTCCGTATTGAAAAAGATGTTTTAGGAGAAATGAAAGTTCCTGAGGATGTATATTGGGGCATAAACACTCAACGTGCAATTCAAAATTTTCAAATAAGTGGAAAGAAATTTCCAGAGATTTTTATATTATCATTAGCTCAATTGAAAAAAGCATGTTTAATTGCGAATTTGGATTTAGGTTTAATTGAAAAGAATTTTGGTAGTGTGATTCTTAAAGCTATTGAAGAAATAATCGATAATAAAAAATATGTAGATCAATTTCCCATAGATGTCTTTCAAACTGGATCTGGAACTCAAACAAATATGAATATGAATGAAGTCATAGCTAATAGAACAAATCAAATTTTAGGTTTTGATATGGGTAAAAAACATCCAATACATCCAAATGATCATATTAATAGAAGTCAATCATCTAATGACGTGATCCCTACTACTATGCATATATCCGCTTTACATATGATTCAAAAACTTTTTCCAATTTTGAATAGATTAGTAGAAGAGTTGGAGAAGAAGATTAAACAATTTAGAGATATTGTCAAAGTAGGAAGGACCCACTTACAAGATGCCGTACCAATACCGTTATCTTTAGAATTTGAAGTTTATAAGAAACAAATTCAAACGAATATAGAAAGATTACAAAAAAATTGTGATGAATTATATTATATACCAATTGGTGGTACAGCATTAGGAACGGGTTTGAATGCTCATAAAGATTTTGCTAAACTTACTGTTTCTAACCTTTCAAAAATTACCAATCTACCTTTTAAAGTCAATCCTGTAAAAGCAGAAGGAATTGCATCCCATAATACTCTAGTTAACCTTAGTGGATCTCTCAGATTATTAGCTTTATCTTTATTAAAGATGGCCAATGACATACGGTGGATGGGGAGTGGCCCACGCGCAGGATTAGCTGAACTAAAATTACCTCAAAATGAACCAGGGTCATCAATTATGCCGGGTAAAATTAATCCTACTCAATCAGAAGCTCTGATACAAGTGTGTCTTCAAGTTATTGGTAATGATTCTGTAGTGTCTTCCGGAGAAGCATATGGTAGTGTATTAGATTTGAATGTATGTAAACCAATTATGATCATAAACCTGCTAGAATCTATTGAAATACTAATTGGTGGAATTAACTCTTTCATAGAGCATTGTTTATCCGGGCTAGAAGTTAATATTTCCCAAATTGACGATAATCTAGAACAAATGCTTATGATTGTTACAAATTTAACTCCCATAATAGGATATGATAAGTGTTCAGAGATTACTCAAAGAGCCTATAAAGAAGGAAAAACCCTTAAAGCAATTATTAAAGAAATGGGTATTAAAATAGATAATTTAGAGGATTTGTTAGATCCAAAAAAAATGGTCTAATTCAAAAGGTAGAAAATTTATGGTTGAAACTAAAACAGTAGAAGACGTTCGAAATATTGCTAGGGAAAAATTAAAGGGAATCTGTGGAGTATATAAAGACTGTGATGGAGATCCACGCAGACTTTGCCAAGGTCAAAGCTATGGTAGGGCTCTAGGTATTGGTGGTATTGGAAGTGGTGCTAGTTTTAATAATAATTTTTTAGCTCTAAGAAAATACAATTTGAAAATGAAATTAATAACAGAAGATTTTACTCCAGATATAAGATATAACTTTTTTGGAAAAGAATTAACCATGCCGATTATGGCAGCAAGTGTCGCAGGTGTTAATAGTTTTGGTGGAGATAAAGTTATAACTGAAGAGGAATTTTGCCGTTCTGTAGTTCTTGGTTGTAGAGATGCAGGTACAATTGGGTGGAGAGGAGATACTTATACTTATTCCCTTGAAAATTCCTATGGGCTCAATGCTATAGCTGAAGCGGGAGGTTGGGGAGTAAAAATTGTAAAACCAAGAAACCAAGGAACAATAATGCAATTTTTTAATAAAGCTGAAGATATTAGGTGCGTTGCTGTTGGTATAGATGTAGATGGATGCGGTTCATACGCAATGGCAAAAAATAATAAACCAGTTTTTAAAAAATCACTGGAGGAATTTAAAGAATTAATATCTTCTACAAGACTTCCAGTAATTATTAAAGGAATTATGACTGCTGAAGATGCTTTATTGGCAATAGAAGCAGGAGCTGCTGCAATCGTTGTATCAAATCATGGAGGACGAGTTTTAGATCATACTCCCGGTACGGCTGAAGTATTACCTAGTATTGTAAGAGAAGTTAAAGGTAAGATTAAAATTATCGTCGATGGAGGTATACGTACGGGATATGATGCATTGAAAATGTTAGCACTTGGAGCGGAGTCTGTGCTAATTGGTCGCGATATTATTCGCGCTTCAGTTGGAGCAGGAATAAAAGGAGTACAAATTCATATGGAATATATGCAACAAACTTTTGCTAAAGCAATGAAAATGACAAATTGTAAGTCTTTACACGAAATAACTTCAGATATATTAGTTTAAGCAAAAAAAATGAGGAAAAATACTAGTGACCAATCCAAGAATTTATATTTATTGATTTTTATTAGTTTCATTAAAAATTTTAGGTGATTAATCATATCAGAAAGAGCAAAATTTTGTCCCATTATTAAAGATACATGTAAAAAAGAGGAATGTATGATGTGGTTGGGAGAAACTTGTGCTTTCATTCAGTTCTTCTTTGGAAGACTTGACCAAATAAAAATCCAACTCAAACAAGCTGAAAAATATAAAAAAGAAAAAGAGAGTAGCAGAATCCCTGAGCATTTGAAAAAAACTTCTATTGAGGACTTAGCTAACACCATTTTTAATAAATATATTCAAGAAAATCCTATAAAAGTACTCACGCGTCAAACAGGAATTTGTACTCCAATGAGACCAAGGTTAGGATATCGCCAACAATATCAATATTTGGATTTACAAAGAAGCTACATATTTAGAGATTCGGAATTCGAAAATAAACTTGAACGAGCCACAGAAATAGTTAATCAAAGAATATGTAGCAAATGGGATGAAAAATACAAGGAAAAATTTGAGGAGGAAAAAGGAAAAATTGAAAAAATCTCAAGTGATGTAATTAACTGGGCTAAAAACCTTCAGCTTAAAGAAATTAAAGAATCTGATTTAAAAGTGTATTTAGTTGAGAATCGACTTAATTTTTTAAAGGAAAGTACAACTAATCTTCTAAATGTAGTCAATTTAGGTCTTAAAGAATCATACTAACAAAATTCTTCTCTAAGTATTTTAAAATAAAGTTAATGTTTATTTGTTTTATGAGTGAAAATCGGTTTATAACGGGCACTGAGTTATTCTCAAAAGATTTTGAAACTAAATATCTAAGACTCTTTAAGAATTTGACTTTAAATATTGAACCTGAACTTAAATGGGTTGATAAGATTTTTGTATTCGAGGATTTACATGTTGAGACATTGCGAAATTATTATTCAGAAGTTATCAGTCAAAAGTAAAAAAAAAAATGAAGATTATCGAAAGGTTATTTTAAAAATTATGGTGTAGTAGTAATGAAACTTCTTTTGTCCTTTTTACATATATATTCTATACTATCCCTACCTCCTTTTGCGGCGCCAGATACACCTGTATCTCCTACCCATTGACCAATCATAAAAAAGTTTTTCAACTTAGGTAGGGTTCTGGGTAATTTAGCAGAAAAGGGATTAGCCCAACCCATATAAGAGCCTTTCCAATTATTAGTATAGCGAACAATCGTCATAGGAGTTGCTACATCGATTGCTTCGATTTTTTCTTCAATATTAGGTATGATCTTCTTTAGAAATGATATAACGGCACTCTCTACTTTTTTTTTTTCCTGTTGATACTTCTCTCTATCTTGATATAATTTTTCCCAATTCTCATATTTACAGCTGAAACTAGCAACGAGTGTAGTTTTACCTTTGGGGGCAAATGTAGGATCAAAAGCATAACTCTTTAGGCTAAGAAATCTATGCTCTTTTCCAGCTATTTCAATTGGTTTGTCAAGTTTATAAAAATTATAAATTGTGTCATTAAGTTTGGAATTGCTTGACAAATCCATATCTAAACCAATGGATACCTGCAGATAAGTGGGGAATGTAGGTTGATTTTCGTAACAATCTTTAATTTTTTTATTTATAAATTTACCATCTAACATTTTAAAAATAGTGTTATAGCCGTCTGCAGCAGAAATAACCATATCGGCCTTAACCTCTTTACCATCCTCTAATCTTACACCCACAGCTTCATTATCATTCACTAATATCTTCTCAATTTTTGAATTATAATGAATTTTACCACCTAATTTAATATAGTTCTCTTCTAAACTTTTAGAGAAATTAAAAGAACCTCCTTCCGGGAAACCGCAACCTTGGGTTGCAATCATAAAAGGAATACCGAAGAATTCATTAAATTCAGTATCCGCCATTAAAGAGAGTATAGCTTTCTTAAGAACAGGGTTTTTAAATTTAGCAGCAAACTTATCTACCTTCATTCTCGCATATTTAATAAAGAATCCCAAAAAGGGTAATAAACTTGTCACATTTTTAAGCTTATCAATTACGCTAAAAAGTTCTTTAGCTTTCGTTATAGGCATATTGAAAAGCGAGTATGCTTTTCTTATAGCATATACCAATTCATCTATCATTTCACTATCTTCTGGAGCAATCTCTTTTAAATGTTTAGCTAATTTATCAGGATCACAATAAAAATTAACTACTTGCCCATTTAAGATTAATCTTACAGAAACATCTTTATAATGGATTTTCTTATCTTGAATAACTCCTAATTCATGCCATATCCTATGGAATGGTGAATTGGGAGAAGTACCTTCCAACCAATGAATACAAACATCAAAGGTATATCCCTTTCTTTTCCATGCAGTGCAAAGACCTCCAGGAAGATTATGCATCTCGAATATATGTGCATCATATCCATTCATTTTAGCATAACAACCAGCAGATAACCCCGCTATTCCTCCACCAATTATTACTATTTTTTTCATATTTATTTCACTCCAACTTGTTTAACTTTAATCTAAACTATAAATAAATTAATTTAGATAAAAACCTTAAATAGACCATTTTTTAATTCTGGATTTAATTAAAATTAAATTCTTTAATAAAGCTGAAGAAGTTAGTTCATGTGTAATATATGCAAAAAAACTTTACAAAAGCTATTAAAAAAAGTAAGGCTTATTCTATAGTTGGGGGAGGTCATAGTCTAGATGCAGTAAAAAGATTTATTAGTAA
>JBHLNK010000111.1:0-9139 GCA_048941625.1 Promethearchaeota archaeon
TTAATATTAAATAATATTTTAGGATTCTCAGGATATTTACTCAGGGGTATTGCAGCCACAATTTCAATATTTATAGCAATGAATGCTGCGTTAGGTTCTTCTGTAAGTATAATGTTTGCTCTTGCAAGAGATCATTATATTCCAAAACATTTTTTGAAAGTGAGTAAAAAAACCAATACTCCTACTTTAATTATCATTGTAAATACGACTATAGCTATTTTTTTTACAGTGTTAGCTATTGCTTTTGCGAATATTGGATTTACAGCGAATATAACAACATTCATTTATTTCTTTGGACTTGCCTTTATTAATTTTGCTGTTGTAATTCTAAGATATAAAAGGAAAGAATTAGATCGTCCTTTTAAAGCACCTTTGTTCCCTTATTTACCTATAATCGTAGGTATAATCTGTTTAATTTTAAGCTTTGTCCTGAATCCAAACGCTGTGCTCATAGGTTTAATTATTTTATTTATCGGAATTACATATTACCTTTTAACAATAGCAGATCGCCATTCAATCATTTTAACTATAGCAGGATTAAAATTCTTCGCAATAATTCTTGTAGGAGTTTTTATATGGTTATTAAATAATTTTGGTTTAATAACTCCAATTGGGGCAATTTCCGTAATTTTTTCAAATATCTTATTACGAATTTTAATATTTCTTTGCATTTTTGGATTAGCAACACTATTTCTCGATATATTTCCCCTCAAAGAATTAATATTTTTTTTTATAAAAAAAGTAAATAAAAAAGAGGTTGCAATAGATATTGGAATAGGGCAAATTATTGAGTTAAAAAAAAGTAAAACAAAATTAATTTATACTATAAACATAATCATAAGTATTATTCAAATATTCGGTTCAATTTTCATTTTTATCTTAGTATCTTTATTTGCTATAGATGTAATCACAATAGATAATCTATCTTTTGGTTCTATTGTGATGCCTCAAGTACCAGCTGAGTATTTATTCAATGCTATCATAATCTTTTTTGGTATAACATTATTCTTTGGGGGATTATTTAGCCTATATTTGAATCGTGAGACTAAAACTTTAGGAATTTAAATTTAAACTATATAATAACTCAAGTTTGTAAATGCAATTTTTAAAATTAAACCTACACATACATTCTAATTTTTCAGATGGAAAACAAACTATAAGACAGATCATTGAAAAATCCATCAAACTAGATTTGGATTATATTGCCATTACTGATCATTTTACTGACTCCTGGAAAGCTTGGGTTTCCAATCTTAATACACATCAAACAATATCAGAATATATTCAGGAATTATCAAAATGCCAAAGATTCTTAATAAAAAATCACTTTAATTTAAAACTTCTAATAGGTCTAGAAATAGATCTTGAAAGTTCTATGCAATTTATCAAGACTTATATCAAAATTGATGAATTTGATATAATTTTATTAGAATATCTTCAAAACTATGAAACAATAGCATTTGTTAAGAATATTATAGACTATTGGAATAAGAAATTAGGTAATACAAAAAAGCTCCCAATACTAGGGTTGGCTCATTTTGATCCTTCATATTTTATGTTAGGAAATCTTGGATTATTGATGGATTTTCTCAAAGAATATAATATTTTCTTTGAGTTCAATTCAAGTTATCCTATATATTATTCTACTCGTTATGAAAGATTTTTTGATATGTTGAGGGAATTTAAAGTGCCTGTGGGTATAGGATGTGATTCCCATAATAATAGAAATCTCGATAATTTTGAGGAACCATTTGAAATGATTAAATACTATAATCTTGAGAGTAATTTACAGATACTAATTGAAATGTTAAAAAAAAAGAAAATAAATAAATTTGAATAAAACTTTTTAATTAAAATTCGGTATTTTTAGAGATATATGGTAATTTTAAGTACTTTCAATATTATTAAAATTAAATTCCTTTCATAAGAAGATTTTAATTTAGAAAAGTAGAATTAAATTATTATGAGTAGTAATACAAAGGAAAAAGAACAAAAAAATTTTTTTTCATATTTTAAATATATGATTTTTATATTAGTATTTGTAGAAATTCTTGATACTTATACTACAAACAATCTTAATGTTGTAGTTTCAGAAATCTCTGGAGAATTTTTAGTTTCTATATCAATATTTCAGATTTTTGTAGCTATCGCAACATTGGGAATGTATTTTGTATTTCTTAACCAATATTTAGCAGACAAAATAGGCCGTAAATTTTTGTTAGTCTTTACCGTATTCGGTATGGGTATTACATCATTATTCATAAATTTTGCAACGAATATAATTGTATATACAATTTTTTTGTTTTTATTATATTTTTTCTTTAATTCAGACATTTGGGTTATTTATATTAATGAAGAGAGTCCATCAGATAAACGAGCCTTTTATACTAATTTAGTTTTGATCGGCGGAGTAATAGGAGCCTTTCTAATTCCCTTCTTTCACGATATAATAATTAACTGGAGAGGAATGACTTATTTTGCGATCATATTGGGAATACCTTTAGCTCTAGTTATTTTTTTTACATTCAGAGAAACTTCAAAATATCTAGAAATAAAAGAGATTATGCCAAGCGTAAATAATAGAAGGATAGTCTTTAAACAAAATTTACAAATTATCTTCAAATCGACTCGTAAAACTCAGTTTATAGTTATTTTAGTAATAAGTTTAATAATTGGCTTTAATAATCTGTTTATTTTAGTGGGAGAAGATTTTTTATCAAGTAGTTTTACTAGTGATGACGTTGATACAATCGTTTGGATAATGGGAATTTCTTCAATTATAGGTTATCTTATTACAGGAATAACCGCAGATGAAATAGGAAGAAAACCTTTATGTTATATTTATTCTATTATATTTCCTACCTCTATTTTTATTATAGTATTCGGATCCACTGAGAATACCTTTCTATTAGTTATGGTCGGAGCAGGTTTAGCTAATTTATCGTATTGGGGATTAAGAATATTGATTAGTATTATGGTACTCGAGATTTTACCTACTCAGTCAAGAGGGACAGGTGTAGGTTTAAAAACTTTAACTGGTTCCATTGGTATTACTTTTGGATTAATATTAAGTAGTATCATAACCTATAGTCAAGGATTGGCTATATCTTTCATTACATTTAGTTTATTCTTTGTAGTCATTACGCTATTAATAATTTTCTTTCTAAATGAAACTAAAGGTGTTAATTTAAGCAAAATTGAATAAGCTAACCATAAATTTTTTTAAATTCAATTTTTTATGTTTGTTATGGAATTAGAAGATAAAATTGATCTAGCAGCAAAATGGATAGCTGAATCAAAAAGCTTAGTTGTTTTTACTGGAGCAGGTATTTCAACAGGAAGTGGATTACCAGATTATAGAGGTCCTGATGGAGTATGGACTCGGCGTGACAAAGGATTACCCCCTCCTAAAAGTCCACCATGGGATCAAGTAAAACCAAATACAAATCATTATACTATCATTGAGTTAATGGAAATGGGAAAATTAAATTATCTTATTTCCCAAAATGTTGATGGATTACATGTGAAATCAGGAATCCCTTTTGATATGATTAGTGAACTCCATGGAAATCTATATTTCATGAAATGTTTATCATGTAATACTAAATTTCTTTTTGAAGAGGTCGGTTGGGATAAGACTATATGGGGACCGGGATATCGAACACTCCCAGTTCGGGAAGGTCAACCAGTCTGTCCAAAATGTAAGGGAAGATTAATATCTAGTATTGTGAATTTTGGTGATCCTCTGCCTTATGATGAACTGCAAGAATCAATAAAACGATCTGAAAATTCTGATGTCTTTTTCGTAATTGGATCTTCGCTAGTTGTTACTCCAGCAGCAAATATGCCAGGATTAGCAAAACAAATGGGAGCAAGGTTAATATTACTCAATAAAGGGGATACACCTTATGATCATGTAGCAGATATAAGATTCGATAATCTGATTGAAGATGTATTGCCTTACATTATGGAAAAAGTAAGAAAAATAGTTACCACCAAATAATAATCCTTTATAATCATATATTCATAGTAGAAATTTATAATGAGAAAATTAAGTAAAGTTCAAGCAAAAAAAATTAAGGATTTTATATATAAAAATGGTAGAATCCTCGAAAGGAAATTATTTTCCTATTTTTTTGAAAATGGTAATAAAGATGATGTTATAAAAGCATTAGTTGCATATCAAAACCATGATGGTGGATTTGGTAATGGAATTGAACCAGATCTATTATGTCCAGATAGTACTGCAATAGGGGCTGAAACTGCGCTTTATATTTTAGATATTTTAGAAATTCCAAATAGTGATATTGTTACCAACATAGCTAAATGGGTTGTTAATTCACAAAATCCTAAAGGATATATAGATCACCCTCCAGAAAATCTTATAAAATATCCTTATCAACCTTGGTGGAATAAACCTGATGTTATAAGAATTTTTGCTATTGCTGGGTTTTTAAAAAAACTTGAATTTGAAGATAGAAATTTCTTTTCTAAAGTCAGTACTCTTTATACAGAAACTCAAATCCCTAAGGAAATCCAGTTTTATGATTATCCCTATTTTTTATATTTAAAATTCTTAGGAGAAAATAAAGAGGAAAATAAGATGCTACAACACATTACCGACCAAATACCTAGTATTTTTAAAAAAAATAGGGAACACTATCCATTATTTGGTCGACATTGGTATCATGCTCTTGATTTTGTGGATAAAAAAGTGGTAGAAAATGAACTAGAGAATTTTTTTAATGGGCTTATGGATGATGGTGGTCTTAAAATAATTTATCAAGATTTACCTTGGTGGAGACCAATTTGGACTTTAGATGGACTAATAATCGCAAAGAAAAATAATTTTAAGATACTTTAATTAAAACTTAGTAAGCTAAAAATTGAAATAGACAATAATTTTTACTTCAATTTTGCATATATATCTTTATTTCTGTCGAATTCTTTCAGAATTCTTCTTCCCTCTTTATTATTTAAGGATAGATTGATTTCACTTTTTCTACTCAGGGAACCAGTGAAGATCTCTTCTTTATCAGAATAGATAATAATATTTTGGCTAGAAAATTTTGGTGCTGCTTTTAAACGTACTCTATCTTTTTTTAATTCAACATCTAATTCAATTCTTCTATCCTTTTGAGTATTTGATCTACTTAATTCTCTAGATCGATTAGAATATGCCGATTTTATAGGATTAACAACAACATCATTTCCAAAATTATAAATTTCGAATTCAAGTCTATCATTTTTAAAATCTCTTACTTCTACTACTGGTCTAGCCAAATCCTTATCTCTAAACCCATGAGGGACCTTCACAGTCATTTTCAATACATAGACTGTAGATATATCTCCTCCTTTAATAAAAATTATAGTATCTATAATTGATGGAAGCATTCCAAGCTCTATTCGCCCTATAAATCTTTGGATTGCATCAATTGCAGAGGATGAATGTACCACACCCACCATTCCTACTCCTGACAATCTGAAATCAGAATAAATTTCAAAATCTTTAGTGGTTCGAACTTCATCAAAAATTGTGAAATCTGGTCTCACTAGTAAAAGAATATCTGCAGAATTTTCAAGGCTTCCCTCCAATTTGGTATATTGAGTTATTTCTGGTCTTACTTGTAAATCTCTAACACTTTCTAAAGTTTTTATCACTTTTTCTTGTTTCAAATAGTAGTTTGCTAGTGCTGCTGAAAAAGTGGATTTTCCTGCTCCAGGTGAACCTGCTACGAGTATCCCTTCTGCTTTTTTTAATCTTTTTTGAAGTCGTTCATCAATTGAATAATCAGATAATTCTAAACTCACTAAAGGTCGTGTTGCAGTAATTTCCACATCATTAGAAAAAGGAGGACGAGTTATAACAATTCTAAATTCACGTAATTGAGCAACTACAGCTCCTTCTCTTTCAATTTCTATGAATGAATGTTCATCTTCCCTTACATTTTCAATAACTTCAAGGGCAAGATCCTCAATCATTTGTGGACTAAGTGGTTCCATAATAATTTTTTCAAGATGCCAATCACCAGGAGCCCCTTTTTTTGCATAAGGTGGTAAATTTCTTTTAAGATGAACACTCATAGTATTTTTATCAAAATATTCTAACAATTTCAAGGAGAGAGGTTCTTTTTCTCTTAAAGTTTTTTTCTCCCATGTAAAAAAAACATCTAATCCTTCAAATACTCCTACGTCTCCTTGAATACGGTCCGAAGTTATTAACGTAGCACCTGATTTTAAAGCCAACTCTCTAATTAATGCATCCAGTTCTCCGCCAGGCGCCATCTTTATTTCTTCTCTTGTTGGTCTTTTTCCAATAATGTGAAGTGTGATAATTCCTTCATCATTTAATTTTCTCAAATGTTTTAAAACATTCAAACCTAAGAAACCAATTTCCTTTTGAATGTTAGTTCTGTATTCTACTTCAGCAATAACCACATTCGAAATATAAATATCAGGTTTTTCTCCTAGCTCTCCATCCTCAATTAAATTAAGAATTTGTGCATTAAATATTACAGAAGTGTCACACATAAACTTATCTGGCATTTATTCAACCTTTTTCTTCTTCCTTATTTAGAATTTGGAATTTTTTTACAGAATAATAGATGGGTTTGCTTAATCTATCAACAGTGGCAACAATAAGATCTTTTCGGGAACTCATAGCAACCCTGGACATTTTATCCAAATCTCTGAGTTCAATTGGGTTTCCTTCAAATACAGGGAAAATTAGAAATTTCGCAGAATCTTTTTCAAAATCAGCCCCTCTCTTATAGACTCGAAAATCTAATCCATCTCCATAACCAGGACGAACAATATAACCTCTTTTTCTTAAATCACTGTATATGATATATTTATTCCATAGATATTCATCAAATTTAGTGAAATAGGTCAATAAGCTTTCAAAATCGTACAAATCATTACTTTTATCATTATTTTGCCATAATAATATTCTATTCCTTTCACATAATAATAAAACTTCAGTAGCTTCAAGAATTAAAATTTCTTGACCATTAGGTTTTCTCTCTTTTGTACCTATGTAGGAAGTCTCGTAAAATTCTTCAAATCCCCTCTTATCTATAATTTTAACTTTATCTTTTTCGATAATTCCCTCTACTTGAACTTTCTCGGTTTTTTCAATTAAATCTTCTGTCATTTCACATGAAATATTAATTAATTATAATTAATGAATTTATCTTTGGCAATTTCTTGAGTAAAATTATTAACAACTAAAATTTCAAAAATTAATACTTCAATCCTTTTAGAAATACAATACTTACTTTAATTCAATCTTTTATTAGTGGAAGGGAGAAAAAGAAAGTACTTCCTTTATTTCTACCTCCAGATTCCATCCAAATTTGCCCACCATGAGCTTCAATAATTTTTTTTGAAATATATAATCCTAAACCAGATCCATCGATTCCTAAATCAAGTCCTTGCCCATATCGTTCAACCTTTCCAAACTGTTGAAAAATTTTGCTTTTTTCCTCTTCTGTAAAACCTATTCCATTATCCTTTATTGAGAAAATAATAAAACCATCTTGAATCTCTGTTTTAATGTCTATCCACCCTTTGGGTGGAGTATATTTTATTGCATTTGTTAGTAAATTTGAAATAACATCATGAATTTCTTCCTTTTCAAACCTAGTTATAAGGTCATCAGGCACTTCATAATTAATTGAATGTTCTCTTTGAGCGATGAGTGGGTGTAATTCCTCTAAACAATAATTAATAAGAAATGCTAAGTCTTCCTTTTCAAATTTAGGTTCAAATTTAACAGTTTCTAATTTAGAGGCATCCAATAGACTATTAATTATATTTTGCAACCTTTCACATCCACTGTTAATTTCTTCTAAATTTGAAATTATTTTGGGATCTAATTCCTCAAAATATGATGATAATATTAATTCAGTAAACCCTTTGATGGAAACTAGTGGAGTTTTTAACTCATGAGAAGCTCTTCTCAGAAATTCAGATTTAAGACGATTGATTTCAATTAATTCATCTTCAAATTTTTTAAGTTCTGTGATATCGCGAACAATTGTCCAAATTCTATATGGGTCTCCTTGCTCATCATGTAAAATCCAAAGTCTAACTCCAACGGGAATAATAGAACCATCTTTCCTTATAAATTCTTTTTCATAAACTTTATTTTCCCCATCAGAAAGTTGGGTAAAAGTTATCTCATCATCAATGTCGTACCATTTTTCAGGTGTAATTTTCCTAATAGACATACTTATTAATTCTTCTCTTGAATATCCGAGCATATTAAGGAATGCTTCGTTAATTTCAACAAATTTTCCTTCCACATCTGTTGAATAAATTCCATCTGTGCTAGATTCAAATAAAGTTCTGTACTTATTTTCTGATTCTTTTAATCTTTGTTCACTTTCTTTCTTATCAGTTATATCCCTTGAAATAAAAATTGCACCAACGATATTTTGCTTTTCTTTTATAAAACTCCCTTTAGATTCTACCCAAATGTAGTATCCCTTTTTATGTTTAATTCTGTATTCTTCTAACATCTCTCCTTTAAACAATCCTACTGTTGTTGCATTAGTTATTCTTCTGGTATCTTCAGGATGAATGAAATCTCTTACTAACTTTCCAAGAACCTCATCTTCTTTATATCCGAGGAAATTATAGTAAGCTTTTTTGTTAATATATATATGTTTAAAATTTTTATCCAAAATTGCTATTAAATCATTAGTATTGTCTGAAATTAATAAAAATTTTCTTTCTTCTTCCTTTAATTTTTGTTCTAGTTTAAATTTTTCAGTCACGTCAATTGCAGTTCCTTCTACAATGTTCTTTCCATGTTCTCTATCTCTAATTAAATGGGAATTAATTTGCATATAAACAGTTGAAGAATCTGGTTTCTTCATAGTTACGATGAAATCTTTAACAAATCCTTTTTTCTCTAATTCTTCATAATATTGTTGTTGTACTTTAGAATTTGAAAGAAATTGAGAAGCAGGAGTTCCAGTTAAATCTATAGAAGGATCTATACCTAAAATTTTATTAAGAGCAATATTATGGAATAATAATTTACCTTTATATTCACCTCTAAAGAATACGAAATCTAAATTATTAATAATCTCCTTAAAATTATATTCAAAAGAATTATCTTCATTTTTTTTTC
>JBHLNK010000029.1:0-36255 GCA_048941625.1 Promethearchaeota archaeon
TTATTAGGATAATTAAGATTTAATGTTTAGGACTGCGTTTAGTTATTTATTCTCAAAAAAATCCTTAATAATTATTTTCTCCCTCCCCCGTGGTGCCCCCTCCTGAAAAAGTAGGCTTTCACTATAATTATTATATTTCATGATTGATAATCAAATGGGTAAAAAATGATTTTTCTCACAAAAGCAGATGAAAATCTGCTAAGTATCTAAAATAATTTAAATGATCTTAGAATTAGAATATTGATTTAAGTTTATGTGGTGTTCACACTATTATGAAAGTACTAATTATATATTTTTCCCAAACCAAAAATACTGAAAATATTGCCCTCGAAATTCAAAGTGGCATTTTAGAGAGTGGAAATCAATGTATAATGGTTAAAATCAAAGATATTAAACCACACATATTAGATGATTATGATTTAATAGGATTAGGAACTCCTACATTTATCTATAGAGAGCCCCGAAATGTAGAATTATTTATAAAAAATCTCCCTATGAGGGAAAATAAACATTGTTTTTTATTCTGTACTCATGGTAGTATAATAGGTAATACATTTCCTCGTATGGCTCAAGCAATGAAAAAAAAAGGATATGTAGTAATTAGTTCTTTTGATACGTATGCATCATCTTCTATTCAGTTTTATCCCACACCTATGCATACTGAAGGTCATCCTGATGAGTTTGATTTTAAACAAGCATATGAATTCGGCAAGAATATCTGTGATATTAGTAAAAGAATTCAAGAAGGCGAGGAGAATCTAATTCCAGAATTTGAATTTATATCAGATACTTGGTGGGCTCATGAATCAGAGTCATTAACTTTAGAAGTCTTAAGGAAAATATCCCCAGAATTTAAAATAAATACAGATAAATGTACAAAATGCTTGATTTGTCAAGAGATATGCCCTGTTGATGCTATTGATATTGAAGCGGATCCTCCAGAAATACAAAAAAAGGGATGTATATTCTGCTGGGCTTGTGAAAAATTATGTCCAGTTGGTGCAATCGAAGCAGATTGGACTTCAATGAGAAATAACTCGAAGAAAAACTTATTAAGATATATTGAAGTTCTAAAAAAGGCAGAGGAACAGGGGAAGTTTAAGCCCTATGTTGATTATAGAAAAATATATTAAATTAATGGCTTTTAAACACAAATTTCTCATATTTTTTCAAATCGCGTTTGAAAAAATTGGTTTATAAGGTGAATTATGCATTTCAATACAATAACATTCAAAATATTAATGAATACAGCTTAACACCTTTTAGGGGAAGAAACACTATGGTAATACTACAAAATAAAAATATTATGTGTTAATGAGGCTATAAAATAACAATTTAATGGGTGATGCGATTATTACCGAAAAATATTTTGAGATATTATTTAAAGATGATCAATATGGTACTTTTCCAGTTAGTATTATTGATTATGAAGAAGATAAAGTGTGAGTTATGATCTTGATACTAATATTGTTACAATGTTTATAGGCTCCTAAACCATTTCTAATTCTTGAATTGTAGTTTGAAAATAAGCATATTGATTAATTTATTTAAAAAGGATTTTTAAAGAATGAAAAAACCACTTCCTTTCGTTCGACTATAACGGAAAAAACTAAGACTAAATAATCATTTATAAAGGTGAAATAATGTTACAATAAAAGTAAATAGAGAATCTAATTATACTAACTTTAGTTTTCGTGATTTAAATGAATATTAAAGGAATAGCTTTTAAACATATCAAAGATGCTCATATTTCAGCATTTGGTGAAGAACGTTGGAATAGTTTTTTCCAGAGGTTTAAAAAGGATTATACAGAGTTTCCGAATGTTATTATTGGGGTTTCTCAGATTCCCATAGACTTATATCTCCCATTAGTAGATGACGTGATTAAAGAATTCTATAATGGTAATCATAAAGTACTTTGGGGTTTTGGGGAATATGCTGCTCAAATTTCTCTGAGTGATCAAGGTTATTTCAATGTATATATTAAAGAGAAAACACCAGAGAATTTTATCAATAACTTTCTAGCTCATATCTGGACTCAATATTATGATGAAGGGATGGAAGAATTTGAAATTGAAGGAAATATATTGCATGCGCGGATATTCAACTTACCAAAATATCACCCTCACTTTGAATTAATCACTATGGGTTATATAAAAAAAGCATTAGAACTTATTGGAGTTAACGTGAAAGAAACAACAAAAATAAAAAGTTCAGCAGAAGAAATCTATTATCAATTTACTTTAGACTTATAAATGAAAATGATAATTAAGTGCTCATTATTATTATCTCTAGAAAGGGATTGACTGAACTCTATGAATCATTCTTTTCTCCTCATACTCAATAATTCAACTAGTATTGATTTTACACGCAATTATTAGTTCAAAGTATCTATCTTTTTAGAAAGCATATGAAGAGTATGAATAACATAACAAAAAGATCTTATATACACACCTTTATATAAAAATTCAAGTAAGCAAATCTAAATAGGAAGATTAAAAATGGTTTTAAATAAAAAAAAAAATATTTCTTTTCGTTCGACTATAACGTAAAATTGACTAATCACACGAACATTTATACTTATAGTTTATTCATGGTTTTGGGGTATTAAATGAATGTTAAAGGAATAGCTTTTATACATGCAAAAGAAGCTCATGAAGAAGGATTAGGTAAAGAACAATGGGATAAATTCTTCCAGAAATTTAAAAAGGATTATCCTGGTTTTCCGGATGACGTTTTAGCATCATCTAACATTCCTATAGATCTTTATCTTTCCTTTATGACGGAACTGATTAAAGAATTCTATAATGGTGATGAAAGAGTATATTGGAGATTTGGGTCAGGAGCAGCTCGATCTTCATTAGCTGAAGGTGGTTATTTTGATGTATTTACTAAACATCAAAAATCACCTGAAAAATTCATTAAATTTGTTTTAGCTCGGATCTGGAATAGCTATTTTGACATGGGGAGACAAGAATTTTTGCTTGAAGGAAATATTTTGCATGCTCGATTATTAGATTTGCCAAAATATCACCCTTACTTTGAATTAGTTTCTATGGGCTATATAAAAGGAGCACTAGACGTAATTGGAATTAAAGCTAAGGACATAAAAAAAATAAAAAGTTCAGCAAAAGAAACTTACTACCAATACACATTAGATTTTTAGCTAGTAGCAATAAAAAAGTATTTCTCACTATTTCTAGAAAGAGATCAATTGGTTTGCATGAATTGATCGATTTTTTTCATAATAGGTAAAAATTGAATAAAATATTTAAAAAGGTTTTTTAAAGTAAAAGAAACCACTTCCTTTCGTTCGACTATAACGGAAAAAACTAAGACTAAATAATCATTTATAAAGGTGAAATAATGTTACAATAAAAGTAAATAGAGAAAATAAAAATCATGATTCAAATGGTGGTGATTTAAAATAAATGTAAAAGGGATATCTTTTATACCATTAAAAAATGCTCATATTTCAGCTTTTGGAGAACAACGTTGGAATGCCTTCTTCCAGAGGTTTAGAAAAAATTATTCGGAGTTTCCGAATGCTGTAATAGGGACATCTCTAATTCCTCTAGATTTATATTTTTCATTTATAGATGAATTGATCAAAGAATTTCATAATGGTAATCAGAAAGTATTATGGAGTTTTGGGGAACAGTCTGCTCAAATTTCTCTAAATGAACAAGGTTATCTCAATGCATATATTAAACTTAAAAGAACACCAGTGGATTTTATCAATTCTTTTTTAGCTCATATCTGGACTCATTATTTTGTTGGAGGGACAGAAAAAATTGAAATAGAAGGAGATATTTTACATGTTCAGTTATTAGATTTTCCAAAATATCACCCCTACCTTGAATTAACCACAATGGGATATATAAAAAAAGCATTAGAACTTGTTGGAATTACTATTAGGGAAGCTAAAAAAATAGAAAGTTCAGCAAAAGAAATCTACTATCAATTTACTTTAGATTTATAATGAAAATGATAATAATATATTCATTATTATCTCCAGAGAGGGATTAACTGATCTTTAATAATTAATCTATTCTTTTCATACTCAATTATTCAATTAGTATAGATTCTACATGGAATTGTTTGTTCAAGGTATCTATCTTTTTAAAGAAGTATATGAATTCTATGAATATCATAACATAACAAAACGATCTCATAATCACCCAATTACATAAAATTTAAGAACACTTAAATTGAATAAGACGAAAAAAATTCTTTTTTAAGAAAATAGGAAAACATTCCCCGTCGTTCGATTATTACGTATAAGCCGTAAACTAAACAACAATATAAAGGCAAAATTTCATTATGAAATAGAAGAAATTGAGAATAAAAGAATTGTTATTTTAAAGTTGGTGATTTAAACGAATATAAGAGGATTTGCTGTATTAGATATGGAAAGCGCTTACAGTTCAATATTTGGTGAAGAACGATGGAAAAAGTTCTTTCGGACATTTAAAAACGCCTATAGCGAGTTTCCGGATGATATTTTAGCAACAACTCCGATTTCCATAGAATTATATATTGCGCTTGCGGATGAATTGGTCAAAGAATATCATAATGGTGATCAGAGAATACTTTGGGATTTTGGAGAACAAGCTGCACAAAAAGCTTTGAGTGAAGGCGGTATGTTCAATGTATTTCTCAGAAATATAAGAAATCCCGAAAATTTCATCAAGTTTTTTCAAGCTCGGATCTGGAATCAATATTATGATGAGGGGAGAATAGAATTTGAGCTCGAAGAAAATATATTACATGTTCGGTTATTAGATTTACAATTACATCACATTTACTTTGAACTAACTATAATGGGGTACGTAAAAAAAACATTACAGCTTGTTGGACTTACAGTTAAGGAGACTACAAAAATAGCAAGTTCAAAAAAAGAAATCTATTATCAATTTCTTTTAGATTTTTAACTGGAATCCGTCCATTCTTATAACTTTTCAAATCGTGCTTGAAAAAATCTTAGATATTCTGGTTCATACACCATTTTTAATCCGAGAATTGTGTCTCTCTTTTCATAGAGTCTTATTACAGACTCTGCTGTGTATTCCATATGTGAATTTGTATAGACTCGTCGTGGAATTGTCAATCTAACTAACTCTAATGCTGGAAAAATGTTTTTCCCTGTTTCTTTATCACGTCCTTTTGATACTGCACCACGTTCCATGCTTCTTACTGCAGAATCTTCATAGATTGCAGCAGCTAGTGTTTGAGCCGGCCATTGCTCTCTTTCAAGATGAGGTAGGAATTTTAACGCATTAAGAAAGACAGCATGACCTCCAATTGGTTTTACAATCGGAACGTTTGCCACTTTTAACATTTCCCCTAAATACCATACTTGTTGAATTCTATATTTCAGATACTCATATTGAGCACCCTCTCTTAATCCTCGTGCAACTGCTTCCATATCCCTTCCCGCCATACCACCATAAGTGTGCAAACCTTCGTAGACAACTACTATGTTTCGGGTAGCTTCAAAAATATCTTTATCATGAGTAGCAAGGAATCCGCCAATATTAACTAGACAGTCCTTCTTTGCACTATAAATACATCCATCAGAATAACTCATCATTTCTTTCAAAATCTCAATAATGGGTGTATTCTCGTAACCTTGTTCACGTTCCCTAATAAAATAAGCATTTTCACTAGAGCGAGTTGCATCAAATATTATTTTAAGTTTGTAATCATTGCAAAATTCTCGT
This sequence comes from Promethearchaeota archaeon, assembly GCA_048941625.1. Lineage (GTDB taxonomy): Archaea > Asgardarchaeota > Lokiarchaeia > Sigyniarchaeales > SOKP01 > Loki-b32. The sequence continues at coordinate 5,724 of JBHLNK010000029.1, forward strand.
AATTTTCTTAAATTCTCCATTGAAACAGGTTGACCTCCAGCCATGTTTACATTCATTTCCACGTTGACAAATGCAATCTTATCCAAACCAAAATCATCAATATAAGCTTGTAATTTCTTAAAATCTACGTTTCCTTTGAATGGATGCTCATTTTCTGGATCATGTGCTTCATCAATAATCATATCAACCATTTTTCCACCAGGAAGTTCAACATGTAACTTCGATGTGGTAAAATACATGTTTCTAGGAACAATTTGCTCTGGTTTTACCAGATAGCTATACATAAGGTGTTCAGCACCACGTCCTTGATGAGTTGGGACTAAATATTTATAACCCAAAACATCTTGTACCGCTTTCTCAAGATGATAGAAATTTTTAGCTCCTGCATAGGCCTCATCACCTAAGAGCATACCACTCCATTGATAATCAGACATAGCGGAAGTACCAGAATCTGTCAATAAATCAATAAATACATCTTCAGATTTTAACAAAAAAGTGTTATACCCTGCTTCTCTAATTGCTTTTGTTCTCCTTTTTTCATCTGGCATCCCCACGTGTTCAACCATCTTAATTTTATATGGTTCAACTGGTCCTTTCATAATATTTTCACGAGCATAAAGAATTTTTTATAATTAAGTAAAATTAATTTTTACATATTGAAAAAGGTTCTTGGTGTTGCATCCCATATTTTTCCCATTTAGCCAAGAACCTATTGGAAATTGAACTTTTACAGCAGAGAGTTAATAATTTTTAGGCAATTTAGGATTTCTCTGAAAAAAAGAAAAATATAAGTAAGAATATTTGATGAAATATATTAGTTTTAAAAAATTCAAAAACATATAAAAAATCAAATTTCAAATAAAAGGGAAAAAAAAGTATATGATTGGTATAAAATCTTATGGGGCATATTTGCCAAAGTATCTTATGCCCCGTGAGTTGATTGCAAAAGCTTGGGACTTTCCATCTGTTCCCGGTACTAAAGCTGTTGCGAGTGTTGATGAAGATAGCCTAACTATGGCTGTAGAAGCAGGATTAGATTGTCTAAGCGGAATTGATCCTAAGAGTATTGATGGATTGTTTTTTGCTTCCACAACTCAAGTATATACTGAAAAAGATTCAGCATCATTCATAGCTACTGTATTAGATATGAGAGAAGATATTATAACTACAGATTTTACAGATTCTTTAAAAGCAGGTACAACAGCGTTAGCAAGAGCAATTGATACTATTAAAGCTAATAAAGATATCAGCAGTATATTAGTTATTGCTTCAGATACTAGAGAAGCAGAGCCTGCAACTATGTGGGAGTTTGGATTTGCTGATGGTGCTGCTGCTCTTTTGGTTTCAGAAGGAGAAAATCTGCCTATGATCATTGATGATTATTATTCTATCTCCGCTAATGTTACGGGTCCCTGGAAAAGAGCAAAAGAAGATAGTTTTATTAGGACTTTTGAAACTAAAATGGACAATCAATTTTATTCTCAAAGTATTACAAGAGTAATGTCTGAGATCATGAAAAGAAATAACCTAAATCCTGAAGATGTAGACGTAGCAGCGTATTACTATAATAATCCTCGAACACATGCTCGAATTTCTAAGAGAATGAAATTTAGTCAGGGTGTTGCTCAAAATGGATTGTTCTTTCAAGTTGGTGATCTTGGGACTCCTATGTCTTTTATGTTATTAATTTCTGCTATGAAACGTCCAAAAGAAGAAGCAAAAGTAATTTTAGCAGGATTTGGTGATGGTGCTGATGCAATATTAATGCATGTTCACAATAGAAAGGCTCTAAGAGAACTTTCCAAGAATCATATGGGAATAGCAGGACACCAAAAATCAATGAAAACTCTAAAAAATTATAGTGTTTACATTGAAAATAAAAAATTACTTGAAAAAGACCGGTATGTAAGAAAAAGTTCTGCTGTGACATTGTGGCGTGACACTCCTACTGTGTATAAAATGTATGGTAATAAATGTAAAAATTGTGGGACTGTTCAATATCCGAGTACATTCCGTTCTTGTATTGTGTGCAGGGCTGATGACCAAATGGAACTTGTGAAACTTGCTTTAAAAGGTACAATATTTACGTATACTTTAGATCATTTAGTCGGAGGAAACTATATGGACACTCCCGTTCCGCGTTGTGTAATTGATCTTGAGGGTGGTGGACGAGTTCTACTAAATATGACCGAAATAGAAAACCCAGAAGTAAATGTGAGAATTGGAATGGAAGTTGAGTTAACTTTTAGAAAAGAACATGAAGGTGCAGATTTTAAGAATTATTATTGGAAATGTAGACCCGTAAGAGGGAGATTTTAAAGGAGGTAGAAAACATGACAGTAAAAGGTATAAAAGATAAAGTTGCGATTATTGGTGGCGATGCCACAAAATATGGAGAATTATGGAATAAAGGAAGGGAAGATTTGCTTTTCGAAGCAACTCAAGGTGCTATCAAAGATGCCGGAATTAAAAAGCAAGAAATCGAAGCTGCTTGGGTTGGGATCTATTATTATTTTACAGGGATGTCTGGTGCTACTGTAGAAGATATATTAAGACTTGACGGTATTCCAATTACTCGAACGGAGAATTATTGTGCATCTGGAATGGATGCCTTCCGAAATGCTTGTTTTGGTGTTGTAAGTGGCGCTTATGATGTTGTTCTCGCATGTGGAGTTGAAAAACTTATGGATGAAGGTTCTAGTGGATTACCTGGGTTCAAAATATTTGGGCATCCTGTATTACCCTTACCATCGGCTCCCGCTATGTTTTCAATGGCAGCGACAAGATGTTTTCATGAATTTGGTTGGACAAAAGAAGATATAGCAAGAGTCGCGGTGAAAAACCATGATAATGGTTCATATCATCCTAAAGCTCATTTTAGAAGTAAAATATCAATCGATCAAGCAATTAAAGCTCCAATGATAGCAGATCCTCTTGGTCGTTTCGATTGTTGTGCTATGTCAGATGGTGCGGCATCATTGATTTTAACTCGACCTGAATTGGCAGAAAGTTATGCTCATGCTGATGATTATATAGTAGTTAAATCTAATCAGATATCAACTCGAACAAATTTTCCATGGTATGTTCCACCAAACGGACCTGGAGCAGATTTTACAAGTTTTCCTTCTACAGTAAAAGCTGCTGAGATGGCATACAAGGAAGCGGGGATTACCAATCCTAGAAAAGAAATTGATGCAGCAGAAGTTCATGATTGTTTTACAATAACAGAGTTAATTAACGATCAAGATCTCCAATTTTGTGATCGTGGAATGGCTGCTGAAGAATTAAAGAATGGTACATTTAATTGGGATGGTGAAACTGCTGTTAATCCTAGTGGGGGATTGAAATCTTTTGGACATCCCATTGGATCAACAGGTTGTAGAATGCTCCAGGAGATTACTAAGCAATTACAAGGACGTGCCGAAGGAAGACAAGTTCCTGATGCTAAGATTGGATTATGTCATAATCTTGGTGGGGCTTTTAGTGTTGCTTCTGTAACGATTTTGGGACAAAGAGATTAAATTTTAATTAAATTTTTCTTTTATTTTTCTTTTTTTATACTTACTAATTTTCATTAAAGTGAAAATCGAGAATGACGGAGAATTCAAAGATACAACCACAACATTGGATAGATAAACTAACCAACGATTTAATAGAGAATTGGCAAGATTTAAATGATTTTAATTGTAATTGTGGAATTTCTGTCTCTGGTCAACAACATGTTGGACGTTTAAGAGGAGAAATCGTTCTTACAAATGCAGTTGTCACTGAACTCCAAAATCGGGGATATAAAGCAACACATAATTTAATCCTCTATACTTCGGATCCGTGGAAGGGGAAACCTGCTCAATTAAATGTGTTTTCAGATCCCCAAAAAGCGAAACAATATATTAATTGGCGTTTAATCGATGTTCCCTCTCCCGATAATAACAATGAAACTTGGGTAGATCATTTTTGGAAAGATTTTGAAATACCCATGCCTAAATTTGGGCAAAGCATAAAGATTGTAAGAACCCATGAATTATATCAGCAGGAAAGGATGAAAAAAATAGTAATCGAGCTTATTAAGAAAAGAGCTACAGTTCGAGATATTATAAATAAATACCGAAAAGAAAATCCTTTTCCCGATGAGTGGATTCCTATCAATCCACTTTGTGAACAGTGCAATCGAATAGGTACTACAAAAGCTTTAGAAGTAAATATCGACAAATATGAAGTTCATTATTACTGTAATGAATGTAAGAGTGATGGATGGTCGGATATTAGTAAGGGGAAATTAACATGGCGACTTGAATGGTTGTCAATTTGGTATGTTCTGAATGTACATTTTGAACCATATGGAAAGGATCATGCTACACCAGGAGGATCTCGAGATAGTTGTATTGAAATTTTAGAATCTGTCTTGAACCATAGAGGACCATATGGATTTTGGAATGAATGGGTAGGCTATTCCGAGGGTCGAAAAGATTTTGGAGATATGACAAGCTCAGGTTTCATTGGATTCACACCAACCAAGTGGTTAGAGTATGCTGAGCCGGAAGTTTTGAAATACATGTACCTCAAAACACCACCTAAAAGACGTATTATTTTGGGTCTAGATAAGATTCCAAGTTATATCACAGAATATGACCGAGCTCAGCGGATATATCATAGAGTAGAATCATTTGCAGATACAGCAGAACTTTATACGATTCAAAGAAGCTATGAAATAACATTTTATAATAAAATATCTGAGTATCGAGGTTTCCAACTTGATTATCAAACTGCTATTATTCTATCCCAATTAGTATCAGATAACAAAGAAGGAACTGAACAAGCTATTCAAAAGTTACTTGCTACAGAGATTTTAAAAAAAAGTCCTTCGACCGAGGTTTCGGAACATATTCAAAAAAGATTATCACTAGCTAGGAATTGGATTAATTCAAAATATTCCCCTGAACATCTTCGAATAAAATTAATTGAACAAGTTTCCCCAAATGTATTAACTCAGTATAGTGAAAATATACGTAATGCTGTGTTGGATCTTGGTCAAGAACTCGAAGGAATAAAATGGACAGAAGAAGAGATAAAGCAAAAAATGATCGCTCTTAGAGAAAATTTAGGAATATCACGTAAAGAAATGAATCAATTCTTTCAATTGCTTTATCAAATTTTTCTTGGGAGTGAAAGAGGACCTAGATTTGCACCATTTATAGCAGCGTTGGACAAAAAATGGGTGTTAAGTAGGTTTCAAGAAATTCGAAATATCTAAGAAAAAACTTGATTAATCAACAAAAACTAATTCATATTTTTAAGTTTAAAAGTTTTACAAATAATTTTCTTCAGAAATATTATAAGTTAACTTATCTTTTTTATTGTAATTCAGATAGCATTATTCAAATTACACTCTATTTGCTTAAAATTTGAGGTAAGTATTATGGTGACCCATGGTATTAAGGATAAAGTAGCCATTATTGGTTGTGACGCTACAAAATATGGAGAATTATGGAACAAGAGCAAAGAGGATTTGCTTTTCGAAGCTACTCAGGGAGCTATGAAGGATGCTGGTATTGATAAAGAGGAAGTCGATGCTGCTTGGCTTGGGGTTTATTATTTCTTTACAGGTGTTTCTGGAACTACTCTAGAAGATTCATTAAGGTTGGGTGGTAAACCAGTTACTAGATGTGAAAATTATTGCGCTTCTGGAATGGATGCTTTCCGGAACGCTTGTTTTGGGATTGCCTCTGGAGCTTATGATGTGGTTATGGCATGTGGTGTAGAAAAATTAATGGATGAAGGTGGAAGAGGGCTTCCTGGTACTACTATGATGGGTCATCCTGTCTTACCGCGACCATCAGCTCCAGCGATTTTTTGTTTACTTGCGACTCGTAGTTTTCATGAATTTGGTTGGAATAAAGAGGATTTAGCACGTGTGGCTGTAAAGAACCATGAAAATGGTTATTATCATCCAAAAGCCCATTTTAAAATGAAAATCACATTAGAACAAGCTGTAAATGCTCCTATGATTGCAGATCCTCTTGGGAGATTTGATTGTTGTGCTATGAGTGATGGTTCTGCAGCATTAATACTTACTCGACCGGAATTGGCAGAATCTTATTCTCATGGTGATGATTATGTTCTTGTTAAATCAAATTCTCTCTCAGTACATACAGCTTACCCATGGTATGATACAAATTTTAATTTTATATCAGCTCCGGCAACTGTTGATGCAGCAAAGATGGCATATCAAGAAGCAGGTATTATGAATCCGAGGAAGGAAGTCAATTTGGCGGAAGTTCATGATTGTTTTACTATAACTGAATTGTTAAATTGTCAAGATTTACAGCTTTGTGAACATGGGAAGGCTGCTGAAGAATTAAAAAATGGTACGTTTAACTGGGATGGTGAAACAGCAGTTAATCCTAGTGGCGGTCTTAAGTCATTTGGTCACCCAATTGGTAGCACCGGTTGTAGAATGATTCAGGAAGTTACAAAACAACTCCAAGGAAGAGCTGAAGGAAGACAAGTACCTGATGCTAAAATTGGTTTAGCTCATAACTTGGGTGGAGCCTATTCAGTTTGTTCAGTTACTATTCTAGGACAAAGTGAATAAAATAGAAAATTAAAAAAAATTGGTTTATATTTTTTATCATTAAAATTTATCCAATTCCTAATTTAGTTGCGTATTTCACTATTAAAAATACTACAAATGCGATGATGATGAAATTTATAAAAGCAGCGATAAAATTTCCGGTATAGAAAATGGTAACATCCGGGATTTCGAATTTTATATCTCTAATTTCATCAAAATCACGTATAAAAATCCCTATAAGGGGAGTTATGATATCTTGAGCTAGTGATAAAATTAGAGCGTTAACAGCAAGTCCAATAATGAAAGCGGCTGCTAATCCAAGGACTTTGTATTTTTTTATAAATTCCAAAAACTGAGCAGCAAGATTTTTTGGTTTCTCAGGTTCTGGTTCAGGTTTAGGAGTAAGAAGTTCACGAATTTTTTTCAATTCTTCTAACATATCATTTTCTGTTGACATAATATATGCATTCCTTTTTTCTATGTAATTTCTAATAAGATTAGATAATTAGGGTTTACTCTTTAACTATTTAAATTTAATTTATATTTTTCATAAAGTAGTATTTAGAAATGGCAAATTAATGTTTAATTTCAAAAATTATTTAATTTTACAATAATTTTGATTATTATGGATACTACTTTTAATAAATTTAAAGGGGACGTAAAAACAGATACTGTAAAATATTTAGCAGATCCTCAATTAAGAAACATTGTCAATGTGTCTATTGCTTTAGGGCGTCCTTTGTTGGTAAAAGGAGAACCAGGGACAGGGAAAACTATGCTGGCCCATGCGATAGCTTTAAGTTTAGGAAAAAAATTAATTATATGGAATATTAAGAGTACGACTGAAGCTATTGATGGATGCTATATGTATGATACAGTTCAAAGATTAAATGATAGTAGATTTGGTTGTGAGGATCGTGACGTCGATAATATTCACGACTATATCACCTTTGGTCCATTAGGAGAGGCTTTTGATTCTGATGAACAGGTTGTTCTCCTTATAGATGAGATTGATAAAGCCGATATTGAGTTTCCAAACGATTTACTACAGGAATTAGATGTTATGGAGTTTTATATCAAAGAAACAAAAGAATTTATAAAAGCAAAAACCAGACCAATAGTAATTATTACTTCTAATAATGAAAAAGAACTTCCTGATGCTTTCTTAAGAAGATGTGTGTTTCATTGGATTGAATTTCCTTCTAAAGGATTCATGGCAGATATATGTAATCTTCATTATCCTAACTTAAAAGAAAATTTATTAGAACAATGTCTTAACCATTTTTATGCTCTGAGAGCAATTACAAAAATGCGGAAATTACCCTCTACATCGGAACTCCTTGATTGGATTGGAGTTTTATTGAAAAGTGGAATTACTATTGAAGAATTAAAGCGTGGAGTACCGTTTTTAGGCGTTTTAATTAAGAAAGAAAAGGATATAGAGATTGCTATTGAAAAATTAAAATTTCCAACTTAAACTCCAAGTTTCCATGTTTTTAGACTATTTTTTTTATCTTAGAGAAATATTACCGATTAGTATTACAGAATTCATGACCTTATTGGAAGCTCTCAATAAGGGTTTGATAAACAACATGGTTGATTTCTATTATATTTCTCGCTCAATTCTTTGTAAAAATGAACACCATTTTGATATTTATGATATTGCATTTGCTAATTATTTTAAAGATGCAGGTTTAGCTTTTCCTGAGGATATTAAACAAGAGATTTGGGATTGGCTTCAAACAAACACATCAACTATTCGCTTACCAGGCTCTTTTAAAGAATTTTTTGAGAATATGACTTTAGAAGAAATGGAACAGCAATTTAGGAAATTACTTAGAGAACAGGATGAAGAGCATAATTTTGGAAATAAATGGATTGGCACTCAAGGTCAATCAAAATTTGGACACTCAGGGCTAAATATGGATGGTTTTAGAATTGGTGGAGACTATGGTATGCAAAGTGCTCTTAGAATTGCTCAGAAAAGGATTTTCCAAGATTATAGAAAAGATTTGGTAATAGATACTCGACAAATTAAAATTGTTTTAAAAAGGTTAAAAAAGTTAGATGAGATTGGTAAAAAAGATGAATTAAATCTCCCAAAAACCATCCATGAGACTGGACGTAATGGTGGAGATATTGAATTAATTTTTAAAAAAAGGAAAAAGAATAACATTAAAATTTTACTTTTAATGGATGTTGGAGGTACGATGGATATCTATATACATCAGGTAAACCTTTTATTCTCTGCCGCCAATAACATTTCACATTGGAAAGATTTTAAGTATTATTACTTTCATAATTGTATTTATAATTATTTGTATGATAATGCTGAACGTAATATCGATCAAGCTATAGAATTCGAAGATTTTTTAAAAAAGTATGATGATTCTTATCGTGTAATAATCGTGGGAGACCAAACTATGCACCGTAGCGAAATTGCCTCTCCTCACGGCGCTCTTTATGATGATGTAACCAGTAAAAAACCTGGACTTTACTATATCAATGAAATTGCTAAGCACTATAAAAAAAATGTGATTTGGCTCAATCCTGAACCCGTAAGATATGATTGGATGTCATGGACCAAAATGAAGATATCTCAAATTATTCCAACTTTCCACTTAACAATAAAAGGTATTGAGAACGCGATGAACTATTTAAGAACTGGTGGAAAAAATCAATTTACAACAGTTGACCTACTAAAAGAAGTACAATTAGCACTTTTCTAATAATTGCTGGAAATTAAAAGAATAACAATATTTTCCTTCTCAATAGCCTATTATCTTTTACTTTTTATTTAATATTTCTATTAAAATTCACACTGATTATGATTCATCAAATATTTTATGCAAAAATAACTAGGGATATCATTTAATTTCTTCAAGGTAGACTTTAAGATTTGCAATGAAAAAACAGAGTTCTTCATAATCAAGTGAGGAATTAAATTTATTCTTTTATCATTCAATTACTTCATGTTCGGAATACTTTTTATGACCCTTTTCAAAAATCAACTGAAATTCAGCAAGCGCCCAACATAATGCATCATAAGGATAATTGCTTTTCACTAAATGTTGGGTAGCTTTCTTAATCCTTGACTTTAATTTATCGGTTATTTTAATTTTAATCCATGGACTAATATCATCTTCTTTGTATACACATTCTATTTGAAGATTTTTTATTTCTAACATTTTTTACCACCTCTTTTTTTAATTGAATATTAAAAAAAAAAAAAGGTGAAAATAAAACTTAATTTTAATTCTATTCACTTTCATATTTTTTTTATATTTTTATTATGATTATATGAAAAAATGCAAAATTTGTGATTAACAGTACGAAAAATGGTAGAAATATCAAGATATATATACAAAGTATTTCTTCAGCTAATAAAAGATATTCATTATATTTAGATCAAAAAAGATTCACAGAAAGTGAAGGGAGGTTTATGCTACTACAAGAGATTGATAATGAACTTATTACTAATTTATGTGTAATGATAATTATGCCATATGTTATAGTATTTTTTGGTTATTTAGTACTACAAAGATATAGAAAAGGATTAAAATCTGTAGAGTTTAAGATTCTTTTCATGACTATGACTTCGATGGCATTTTTGGTAGTAATATCAGTATTAGATAATACAATTTTAAAAGGTAATATGATCTATAAAATTTTTGCTTATACGGTTGGATTAGGTTTTATAATATTTAGTATATACTATAATATTAAAACAATTTATAAAGCAAATATAAGAGGAGATAATTTACTGAACAATGTAATTAAATCAAGCTCAGAAGTAGCCGTTAATGTAGCTAACATTGCGACAGAATTAGCGGCAAATGCTAGTGAGATAAATGCAGCATCCGAAGAGATTGCATCCTCTACAGCTGAAACAACAAGCCTTACAGAAGGAATTATGAAAGCTTCAAATGATATAAACAATGTCAACAAGCTAATTACAAATATAGCTGATCAAACAAATCTCTTGGCGTTAAATGCCAGTATTGAAGCGGGGAGAGCTGGTGAACATGGGAAAGGGTTTGCGGTCGTAGCAGATGAGGTTCGAAAACTTGCAGAAGAATCAAAAAGAGCGGTGAGTAATACTGGTAGTAAGATTACAGATATAGTAAAAAACATACAACTTTCCTTTAATAATATGGAAGGAATTGCTTCCGCTGCCGAACAGCAAAGTGCTTCTATGGAAGAGATTACGGCAACTGCAAACAAATTAGGGACACTGGCAGAACATCTAAAGGATTCTTTGAACACAGCAGAGGAATCTCCAAAAAAAAAGAAAATTACCTTAAAAGCAATAAGGAAACATTAAAATCAGTCAGATAAAAATTTTCCAAGGAGATAAAATAGAATATTTTATTTTTTATAGGTATTATCTAAGAAGACTATTTTTTTTAGGGAATAATATTTCAATTAAAGATTCAAGCTACATTTAACGGGTATTTTCATAATTACTTCTAGATCATAGAAATTCTTCGATTTTGTATTAATATGATGTTAAAAATATATCATTCACAAGCGAAAAACATTCAATTTTAATTTTTTTAAAAAATTTCTCTCTTTCAACCATGGGGTTTTTGATAACTATATTATATTCACTTAGATATAGATTATCATATAAAATATTCTCATATTTATCAAAATCTATGAAAGATTTCAAAGATTCTGCATCTTTTTTACTTTCTTTTTTATCTGGTAGATACATTTTTGAAATGAATCTTGTTCGCTAAATCATAAAAAAAACATATAATATTTAAATATTATGTTTTTATCTCGAACAATATTCACTAGAGAAATTGGCTATAATAATTTATGAATAAATATTCATAAATTATAAATATTAATATCCATTTTAATAAAATAATATCTAGAAATGCCTAGATGTTATAAATCAATGCATGTGTGAGAAATATGAATAGAATAATTGGAATTCCTGCTGATGGAACTGAATTATCAGATAATATATCACCTCATTTTGGACATTGTAGATATTTTGTTGGAGTCGAACTTACTCAAAATGGTGAATTTAGAAAGATTTTTTCAATTATAAATGAAGGTCATGCAGGATGTATGGAACCTGTTATGAATATGAAACAGAGAAATGTTACTGATATGATTTTAACTGGCATTGGAATGCGTCCATTCATGGGCTTTCAACAAGTTCAAATAAATTTATTTCAAGGGGTGGAAGGAAGTATTGAGAGAAATGTTAGAATGTTAATAGATAAAAAATTAATCATCCTAAATGACGCAAGTTGTGGAAATCATTCTGAACATTCTCACACTCATTAACAAAATTATTAAAGTTAAGGAAAGGAGAGATGAACTAATATGCCAAGTTTTAAAGAAACATATGATGCTATAAAAGCTGATTGGAATGCGGGGGAAAAGAACTTTAATATTGAATGTGAAATGTTACCCGATGGTATGCAAGTTAACTGTATAATGGGTAATCCTGCTGGGGATCCTTTTGAACTCTTAATCGATGCTCCTGGTGGATTAGATGGGACAAATAAAGGACCATCACCTTTATTAGTGATTCTTTCTTCTATTGGAGCTTGTATTATTGCCGTTACAAGATTTTGGGCAAAAATTATGGATATTAAAATAGAAGAAATGAAAGTTTTTTCACGTGGTCATATTAATTTAGGAGCCATCTTTGGAATTGACGATTCAAAACTAGCTGGTTATGACAAACTTGAACCTGTCATTAGAATTAAAGCAGATGCATCAGATGAGAAAATTAATGAGCTAATGGATAAAGTTTTTAACCATTGCCCCGTAATAACCAATTTTGGTGGAGCTTCTGCCATAAATCCTAAAGTACAAATTAGAAAATAATAATTTGTTCACTTTATTCTTTTTTTTATAATTTTTGATCATTAACAAAACCAAAGATGAGATATGAATTTAAACTCTGAAAACAAAATTTGTAAATGGTATCTAAGTTGTCCTATTAAAATTTTCGTTGATCAAGGTAAACTTAATCCTAAATGGGTTGAGAATTATTGTTTAATTAGTAATGAAAACTGTGTGAGATATCAAAAGGAAGAAAAAGGAGAGTATCATCCTGATAATATGTTACCTAACGGTATTGTTAAAAAGGATCTTTCTTAATAAAAATATACTTAGTCTTTGTAAAAACTAATAATATAACTATAGATGTATTTCAAAAAGATTCAGATTCGATAGAATATTTTATTTATGAGAATGATGATGTTCGTAATTGTCATCAGCTTCAGTATGAATTTTTTCCACTCCATAACCTTTACCTCCCCCTGGAGAACAGAGACTTTCCCCTCCTTCTAAAGTGCCATCCAATATCTTTTCAATTACATCATCTATTTTGCCAGTAATTCCCATTATAACTTCAATACCATATTGGTTGAAGAAATTCTGAGCTCTATACCCCATACCACCAGTTATCATGCATTTTGCTCCGTTTTCACTCACAAATTTAGGTATACTTCCTACAGTATGGCCTGGATTTTGAAGAACTTCTTTTTTAATTATTTTATTGTTTTCAATTGTTACAAAAGTAAAATTTGGAGCTCGCCCAAAATGCGCAGAAACATTTCCTGAATCTGAACTAATAGCAATTTTCACTTTTTATCAACTCACATAAAATCTTTTTCTTAATTATTAATATAATTTTATAAAATATAAATTTAATGAATAATTATTCAATATATCGAGAATATATAATAAAAACTCTGAGAAATAGTCTTAATCAAAAAGTTGCAGAAATATTCATCGACATAAAAAAATAAAGGAAACTTAAATAACCAACATAAAATGTTTTATAATAATCTTAAATAGTTAATAATTAAGATTAAAATAATGGCTATAATTATAATAGTGGTGATTTAGGATAGGACGAAGAAGGCATCGAAGATGGGTTAATCAACCACCTAATAACCTATATTTTTCACCTGACGCTCCAACAAACGAAGATTCAATAACATTAACTGTTGCTGAATTTGAAGCTATGCGGCTTAAGCACTATATTGGTTTAAATCAGAAAGCTGCTGCAGAAAAAATGGGAATTAGCCAACCTACGTTTTCTAGAATTCTTGAAAGTGCCCATTATAAAAATACTATAGCCCTACTTGAGGGGAAACTAATTAAAGTTTATGGGGGTAATGTTGATTATCGAATAAGTTTTGTTGGATATGGATGTTTAGATTGTAATCATGAATGGGAAGACATTAATGCATCTAAAGATAGAAAAGTTAATTGTATTAAATGTAATTCTGACAAGGTTTTTTATCTTGTTAAAGAGCATATTTGAATTTTTTTTTCTTGAGACTAATTATTATCCCATAATTTTTCTTTTAAAAGTTTATAAATATCTTTAATAGCGAGACTTGCTATAGAACCTGGGGCAAAATCTACCACTGGTTTAGCAAAAGACATTGCCTCTGGAATTTTTAGATCAAAAGGAATTCGACCTAGAATCTCATAATCTGTATTACTTATAAATTTTTTAAAATCGTCTTGGAAAGGGCTATCTAAATCTGATTTATTTATTACAACTCCAAATGGTATATTGAATTGCTGAATTACTTCAATAACCCTAATCAAATCATGTAATCCTGATGGAGTTGGTTCACAAATAGTAATAACATAATTTAAATTTGAAACAGTTGCAATCACAGGACAGCCAATTCCAGGAGGACCATCTATGAAAATCAAGTTGCTTGACTTAGATTCTTTAAGAGATTTTAGATATTCTTTTGTATCTGTAACTAATTTTCCAGATGTTGTACTTCCTAATTGAGTTTTTCCATATACCAAGAGAAAATCCATATTATTGATATATGAAATAATTTCTCCACTCTTTACAGTATATATTTCAAAAGCATGCATAGAACATAAAACTTTACAAGCCCCACAACCTTCACATTTTAAAAAATCAACTTTTGGTATTGAAAATTGATTTTCCCAATTTAAAGCATCAAACTCACAGAAGTGATCGTCGATACATTGCTTACAATTAGTACATTGATCCTGCAAGAATTTTGTCTTTAGAGTAGTAAAAGTATCCTTTTTATTAATAGAAGATTCTTGTTTGGGAGGAAGAATAATAGCTAAGTTTGGAGCATCAACATCACAATCAAGTGCGACAACATTCATGATTGGATCTTTTTTCGCCATACTTGCTAAAGAAGCAGTAAGAGATGTTTTTCCTACTCCTCCTTTTCCTGATAGTATTCCAACTATTTTTTTTTCCATTTTTTCAACTTTATTTTAGTTATTCGATTAATTTTAACCATTTCTTTAATTTATTATAAATATTAGTAAAAGCAATGAATCCGGCTCCATCTTTATCGTATATACCATCAATATCCATGAGTGGTGTTCCTTGACAATAAGATTTTACTATATCCTCATCTAATGGAATATCTCCTAAAAGTTCTATTTTTTCTTCTTTTAGTTCTTTTAAAAACTGTTCTTTAAATCCTAGTAATGATGATCGATTAACTATTACTTTATAGTCTTTTCTCAATAGTTTTATCAATTCCAATATCCTTTTTAAATCTAATTTACCAAATTTTGTTGGCTCAGTAACAGGTATAACAATATCTGCGCAATCAATTAGAAGTTCTACATCACAATGCGCTCCAGGTGCAGTATCTAAAATAATAATATCAAATTTACCCACATCCTTCTTTAAGTTGTTTTCAAGAAGTGCTTCAACAATTCCAGCAGAACGGGCTTCCGAAGGTTTTAATTCTCCAACAGAAAGTGATAAATTATTAATTTCAGTAGAATAAATCCAACCAAGTGTTTTAAAATCAGTTTCAATTGCTTTTTCTGGGCAAATTTTAAAGCATAATTTGCAGCCTGAACAAAGAGAGGCCATTAGGATTGGAACAGAATCATCAATGTATAATAAAGCGTGTTGTTGACAATTCTGAGCACAAATTCCACATCGTGAGCATTGCTCATCTAAAATTTTAGGTAAGAAAAAGGGTACTTCTCGCTTATTTTCAAGACTTGCATTTAATAAGAGATATGTATTTGGATTTTCAACATCTCCGTCAATAAGTAATACTTTATATTTTTCATTTTTAAACATAATTGCGATATTAACAGCGCATAAAGTTTTACCGGTTCCTCCTTTACCCCCTGTAACACAAATTATTTTTGGTTTCTTATTACTCATGAGAAGATATTGGAATTATTATTAACTTTAGCGTGTTTTAATAGCGATTGTCTCTGCCCATACCACGTCCACTGCCCATGCCCTGTCCAGTACCCATACCATAGTGAGATGCTACATTAGCTGAGGTGATTTGGTCCAATTTACCTTGCTTATATAAATCAATAACTTCTTTTATTGTTATTTTTCTATTGGGTGCATTGAAGACTCTTATATTTAAACTGTTGAGTGCATTAGCTGCATTAGGCCCTAAAAAGCCAACAATTACAACCTCAGCTTTATTATTTCCTATTATTTGGGTTGCTTGTATACCTGCACCACCCATAGCACCAGTTGCATGGTTTGGAACAGTTTTGACGGCTTTTATTTCATTATTTTCTAATTCTACGAAAGTAAAGCTAGGACATCTTCCGTAACGAGGATTAATCTCATCATTTAATCCACCTTCATTCATTGAAGGGATTGCTATAATTACCATCTTGTTTTCAACCTTAATTATTTAATGTATATAATTAATAACTTTTATAAATTATGAATAATTATTCACAATTATAGAAAGCATTTAACATTATTTAAATTTTTCCTATTTTAATTCAGAAATGAGGTGAATAAGTATAGAAGAAGAAGGAATACCGGATATTAATTTAAAGGAGACAATTCAGGAGGAAAAAAAGAAACATCAAGATATGTTAATGGAAAGTATTGAAAAGAATATGGAGAAGATTAAGTATAAAATTGTAGTTATATCAGGTAAAGGTGGAGTTGGAAAATCTACAGTAGCAGTAAACCTAGCAATAAGTTTAGCTAGTGTTGGTTTAAGAGTTGGAATTTTAGATGTTGATATTACAGGACCAAATGTACTTAAAATGCTGGGGGTTCCTCCAGAGCTTAAACCAAGGGTTGATGTGGATGTGAAAAGATTCTATCCGATCAATGGACCACTAAATATTAAAGTCATAAGCATGGCATCTCTCTTGGAGAATTCTGATTCACCGGTTATTTGGAGGGGACCAATGAAGATGAGTGCTGTAAGACAGTTTTTAGGCGAAGCAATCTGGGGCGAATTAGACTACTTAATCTGTGATCTTCCTCCAGGAACTTCAGACGAAACATTAGATATTCTACAGTTAATCCCTGATGAAAGTGTAATTGTTGTATCAACTCCACAGGAAGTTGCACTAATGGATGCTCGAAAAACAATAAAAATGTCACAAATTATGGAAAGAAATATTCTTGGTATCGTTGAAAATATGTCTGGATTCAAATGTCCTCACTGTGGGAAGGATATTAACCTATATCCACCTGGAGGAGTCGAAAAAGCAGTAAAAGATTTCAATATACAATTTTTAGGGAAAATACCTTTTGAATTAGAAGTTGGTATTCAAGGTGATAAAGGATTGCCATTTATAATAAAAAATGCAGAGAATGCAAGTGCGAAGGCATTTAAAAAAATTGTAAATAAAATTCGTGAAATATTAGAAAAGAAATAGTATATCCTTAAATTACAGATAAATTCAAAATGACTCCAAAAGATTTAGATAAATGGATTGAACAAATTCAGAAAGAGATAGATAAAGAAACAATTGAGAAATATAATGAATATATTTTTAGATTAATACAAAATCCAAAAAATTGGGGTAAACCAAACAAATCTGAAATAACTGTATGGCATGCTTATGAAGGATCTTGTGGTGATACAATGCAATTTTTTTTAAAAATTCAGAATGATACGATTAAAAAAGCTAATTTTATAACTGATGGTTGTGGCGCTACCGTAGCAGCAGGATGCCAAACGACAATGATGATAGAAGGAAAATCATTAAAATATGCAAAAAACTTAAGACCAATTGACATTGAGAAAGCGTTGGGGGGACTACCCAGTGATCATAAGCATTGTGCTGAATTAGCAATTAGAACATTAACACGCGCAATTGAAAAATACAGAAATCATGAAATTATATAGGTAGAATAATAGCTATTGAAAAGTTACTAAGAATCAGAAAATAATTCTTCTAATGCATTAGAAATTTCAGGATTTATGTGATGTTCGATTTCACATGATATTTTTTCTATTAAAGCATCATTTTTTACCTTTAAGATATTTGAGAAAAATTTAACTAAAGAATTATAATTTTTGATAGTATTGCATGCAATAATTTTTCCTTTTTTTGTTAATCTTATAGATTTTCTTGGTTTCCAATCAATATATCCATTTTTTTTTAATTTATACAACATGCTGCTTACTGAAGAAGGTTTAATATCCAAAAAATTGGAGATTTCTGAATTAGACACCCATCCACCTTTATTAGCTTTTGAAATTAAAAAAATAGCTTTTAAATAATCTTCATAGCTTTCATGAATTTTTACCATCTGATATCAACCTTATAAAAAAATATAAAAAAAAGAAGGTAGTTACTCTTCTTTTTCTAAATCAGAAATTCTATTTGAAATATCTTCTATTGCGCCTCTAATAGTGTTTAATTCTGTTTCTAGATAGTCTTTTTCGTTCTTTAACATAGTCAATTGATTTTCTGAACTTATTTTTGGTGGAATCCCTGGAGCATATCGACTATAAACGGGAAGTCTATAGTCCCATCCCCAACCTCGTCCATAACCAAAACCTATACCTCTAAACCAGCCTCTACCTCGACCCCAGCCTCTTCCAAGCCCCATTCCAGGACCTTTGGTATATCCTGGAGTACTATAATCTGCGCAATATCCTAAACTTCTTCCTGTCATTGGTCCTAAACCTCTAGGGCCTGTTCTATCTCCACCTGGCATATTTTTTTCACCTTTATAAGTTTATATCTATATTATTATAACCAATAATTATATATAAACTTTATGAATGATTATTCAGAATATCTATAAATCTCTATAAAAAAGCTTTTAAGCGAATTTGTTTATGAATAATTATTCAATATCAAATATAGAAATTAAAAGTCAGTTAAAATTATGCAATTTAAGAAAGTTATTCCTAAATTATACTCTATCTTGAATTAGATAATTCTTTATATTCTTCATATATCAATTTATTTCTGGGAGGATGGCATTATTAGGACAACTTCTAAAACATTTCAGGCATCTTTGACATTCTGAAAGAAATATTTTCCGAAACTCAATCCATTCCTTTCCATTGTGATCCTTATGAAGTTCAAAAAGATTTTGAAGGCAGAAATCTTCATTCAAACACAATTTACAAATATTACATTTAGTTGAATCAATAGAAAAACTTAATAATTTTCCTTGCTCAATTGAAATAACTACAATTGCTCCATGTTCACAAACACTCACGCATTTTAAGCATCCCTTACATTTATCATAATCAACATAGCGTATAGAATTTTTGAAAAAAATAGCTTTTTGGGGACAACTATACATACAACGTTCACATCTAGTACATAAATTAGTATTTATACTAATTGGAAATAATTTTTCATCTTTCATTTCTGCTATTTAAATTTATTTCACGTCTACAGTATTAAAAAATATATCTTCAAAATCTAAACCTATCCTTGGCTTATTGGTGATAAATTAAAATTTTCGTCTTATTTTCACAGCCAACATTAGAATTAATGATTTTTTTTTTTATCAAGCTTGAAGAACTTAAATCATATTTATCATAATATTTATCTAATCTCTTTACAATAATATGCCCAAAACCTATTTTAGATAATTCATCTTTTAAATAATTCAAATTAACTCTTTGATTTGGTCCCAATAGGATGATATCAGGTTTGATTTGAATTATAGATAATAACCAATTATTGTCTCTTCTTCCTAACTGAGCTTTTTTCACATTTTTTAGACTTTTAATAATTTCTAATCTTTGTTCTTCAGGAATAATTGGTTTTTTTCCTGAAGTTTTTTCTCGATTTTTATCTGTAGCTACAATTACATAGACATCTCCCAGCTTCGCAGCTTCATTAATTAAAAATACGTGACCTGGATGTAATATATCAAAAGTACCTGCAATAAGTACTTTTTTATTTATCTTCTACCATCTCTTTTCTTAATTATTTATAGATTTCACAAATTATTAACAAAATTAGATATTTTATTTATTAAATGATTTAAAATCCGTTCAAAATAAATAGATAAGCTTAGACTCCCAATTTTGTAAAGCAATTTTCACAAAAGAATATTCTACGCAATTTAGTAGCGTCCCAAACCATGTAACCTGAATTATGTTTCGTTTCACATCCCCAACACATTTTAGGGACTTTTGTATCAACAAAATTGTTGTCATCTATCTTAAAAGTGTCATTTTTAATTATTTCTTTATAACTTTTCATTTGTAATGATCTCTTTTTTTATGATTTTGAATTATTATTCATAATTAACAAATGGTATGATTTTTATTTAAGTTTTTTGAATGGAATTAATTCATACTTATTTTAGATTAAATCGATTTAAATAGCATTCTCACGTGATAAAATTTGATTTCTAGTGTTTTGTATTACTGAACTTTATTCGACGCACATAAATAGGATAATTAAATAATTCAATTAGAGAATTATTTTTATATTAAAACTACAGTTGATAATTATAAGATCTTTTAGACAAAGATCTTCCAAAACTCAAGAGTTAAATTAAATATATATTCTCTATTATTCTTTTTAGGCTTCACATTGAAAAATTATCCCTTAAAAAAAACCACCAATTTTTACAAATGAAGTATGTATATGGACCTGTCCCTAGTAGGAGGTTAGGAAGATCCTTAGGAATTGATCCTATTCCTCCAAAAACCTGTAATTACCAATGTATTTATTGCCAATTGGGGAAAACAACAAATTTTACAAATGTTCGAAAAAATTTTTTCCCTAGAAATAAAATAATTGCTGAAATCAAGGAAGCTATTATTCATAATAAAGGAAATTTTGATTATGTAACATTTGTAGGAAGCGGAGAACCTACTTTATGTAAAGATTTAAAGAAATTATTATTGAAAGCTAAGGAATTTTCAAATAAATCCATCTGTGTAATTACAAATGGCAGTTTAATGCACGATGAAAAAGTTAAAGATGCTCTTTTACTTGCTGACGTAGTCTTACCTAGCTTAGATGCGGGAAGTGAAAAATCATTTCTTAGAATAAACCGACCTCACCCTTCTATTAAATATAATTCTATTATTCAAGGTTTTATTGACTTTAAAAAAGCTTTTAAAGGTAAATTTTGGTTGGAAGTAATGATCATGAAGGGGATTAATGACTCAATAGAAGAACTATTACAAATAAAGGAGAAAATTGATTTAATTATGCCTGATAGAGTAGATATTAATGTTCCTATAAGACCACCAGTTGAAAATTGGGTTAAAATTCCGAATAAATCTATTATATCTGTTTTAAATGAGGTATTTAATGAATATAACAATATTAATTTTCCAGAAATTGGGAATTTCGGCATTTATTCGTCAGATTTTGAAAAAGAACTTTTGTCAATAATTGAAAGACATCCAATGAGACAACAGCAAATTTTAGAAACTTTTTCCTCTAAAGATTTGAATAATGAACAAATTTTGCATAAATTGAAACAACTTGAACTAAAGAAAAAGATTGAAAAAATAATTTACTTAAACAATACTTATTGGAAATTAAAGATATAAAACTTTTCCATAATCTACGTTATTATAAAGACAAGAAGATAGATTCTTATCAAAAAGAGATTAGATTATAATTTTAACCTAAATTCAATAATTCACTTAATATTTTTTAATATAATTTTAATTATTATATCTTAAAATTAATTAGATCTTTCTTTCAACGAAAAAATGTCGGTCATTGCTTTACCCTCAAATGGAGAAGGAGGATTGAATGATTCTTTAAGCACTCGA
This sequence comes from Promethearchaeota archaeon, assembly GCA_048941625.1. GTDB lineage: Archaea > Asgardarchaeota > Lokiarchaeia > Sigyniarchaeales > SOKP01 > Loki-b32. The sequence continues at coordinate 27,306 of JBHLNK010000029.1, forward strand.
TTTGGTAGGTGTAATAATATCACTATAGTCTCTATAGAAGACAGAAGTATTATTGCTGTTAAAGTAATCCCAATCGAAGGTGATAAAACCAGGGGTAATTTAGGAATATACATTTCAAAATTAATTAAAGAAAATAAGGTTTCGGAAGTAATTGTGAAATATATTGGATCAAAAGCTTATAAAGCCTTATCTTCGGAAAACATTCAAATTTTTAATATAATTGATAAAGATTTGAGTCTTAAAGAATGTATTGAGAAATTTAATCAAGGAGATCTACAACAGCTTGAAAGTCCTAATGCTCATCTAATTGAAGATTAGAAGATTAGAATCACTTTTGTAATTTGTATTTTTTGATAGCATTTCTAAAAGTTCTTATTACTAATTCAGCATAATGCTTATGATCATCTGATAAACTTATTAAAGCTTTATCAATTATAATTAGCTTCAAATTCTCAGCAAATAATTTTAATAATAGCTAGAATTAGTACTATTGTCCTAATATTATCATTAAAGTCGGCAATACTGAATATTATTATTACTATTTAAAATCAATAATGATGATCTCTAAAAGCAGTTTAAAAAATGATAGTTCGGAATCATTTCGGTTTTATGAAAACTCGATTATTATAAACAGCATTCTATTAATTTTTAATTTCACCCTTTTTTTACTTAAATTGATCTTTAGTTCTCTAACGAAGAGTATATCACTTCAAGCAGACGCTTTTGATAGTCTGACAGATATTGTTATGTACTCAATTGCATTAATAGCTATTTCATTTGCTAATAAGAAACCAAATGAAAGATTTCCTTATGGTTACTATAAATTGGAAAATATTATTAGTCTAATGATTTCGTTTTTTATTTTTTTTACAGGTTCTATGATTATATTCCAATTCTTTTCGAATATCTTTAAATTTTTCAAAGGTAAACAAAGAATTTTAAATATAACACCATTAATTTTTGTATTTCTAATTATTTCCCTGCTAATTTCAATTATGATTATGTTTTTTTTGAAAGTGATTAGTAAAAAAACAAATTCTCCAATTATTGCATCTGAAGCAAGGGAAAAAATATATGATGTTTTTATTTCTTTATCAGTAGTTATTGGATTTATCGGAGTGTTATTTGAATTATATATTTTAGATTCTATTATAGGTTTATTAATTGCTTTTTTTATAATCAAAGGAGGTTATGATCTATTTCTTAAATCCACTAAAGTTTTACTCGATGCTATTATAGATTTTGATAAAAGAACAGAACTCTATGCTTTAATTGAAAACATCCCAAAAATAAAAAAAATTAAAAATTTAGCACTAAGAGCTTATGGAAAATACGTCTTTTTAGAATTGGAACTTATTTTAAACAAGAATTTCCCTCTCTCTCAAATAGAGATCTTGAAAAGGAGAGTAAGAGAAGAAGTAAAAATCAATTTCCCAAAAATATTCAAAATTCTTATTATTATAAACAGCGAAGAGAAATCAGTCCTTAGAATAGCAGTTCCATTAAAAAAAAATCAAGGATATGATTCAATTATTGCCGAAGATTTTGGAAAAAGCCCATACTTTGGAATTTTAGAATTAAAAGAAGGTAATTTGTCAAAATTTGAAATTATTGTAAATAAATTTATCTCTGAAGAAAAAAGAAAAGGCTTATTAATTTCTGAATGGTTAATCTCATACAAAATAGATAAAATATACGTTAAAAAACAATTGAATAAAGGGCCTTCTCTGATTTTTTCGAATAACTTTGTAAAAATGGAAAATACTAGTCAAATTATCCTAAAAGAAATAATTGAAAAAGAGGAAAAATCTACTAATAGTTGAAATTAAGAGCCAATTTGATTTTTAAAATTAATAATTATATGATTATGTTTGCAAATTATATTAATTCACTCTTATAATTTCTATAATTTCAAAGTACATAACACCGATAAAAAGTTTTTAAAAATTTTATTGAATAAATCCAGTATGTCATTTAAAAATCTTAGAAAAAAAGTCAAGAAGACTCCCATTAATATTTAAGAAGGAGATAAAAAGAGGATATTAGAAGGAAGATCTGAAGATCCTTTATTTAGACAACTTAAGTTGTCATACCATTCCAATATAAAAGAACTCTTTCCAGATCTCAATAGAAACTCAAAAGGTTTAAAATAATGAATTTAAATTTATGATGAATACCATTTTTCTATAGTCTTATATCTACTGTAGTTACCTTTTCCCACCATTTTTTTTCAAGGTAAATAATAGCAATTCCAAAAAGATCTAAATCATCAATTTCTTGGTGATTTCCTTTTAATATTAAATGATTTTTACCATCCTTTGAATATATTTCTCTTCTCTGTTTTGAGAACTCAAATATAGGGTCTTCTCTGAAACATATCTTTGAGTCAAGAATAAAACCTACATGTTCCTCTCCGAAAAAAATATCATTATGTTTATCAATCTTTAAAATAATACGGCCTTGTTTATTTTTAACAATACCTCCTTCTAAATATCCAATTAATTTCTTCTTTTTATTAAAAAATTTCTTTCCTTCAATATATCCTATGACTCTTTTCCTTTTATTTAATATCTCTATCGTAAGAATCACCCTTATAATTCTTTTTTACTCAGATTTTAAATAAATTTAAGGATATAATTTTACTTCTTCAAGGTAGACTTTCAAAATTGAAATAAGCCAGCAAACGCCTTCATAACTAAGAGAGGAATTAAATAATTTTTTTGCTCTATCAATTACATCCTGATCTGAGAAATTACCTTTCCCTTTTTCATAAATTATTTGAAATTCTGCCAATGCCCAACATAAAGCATCATAAGGATAATTTTTATTGGAAATTTCATTAGCTATATTATTAACTTTAAATCTCAAATTTTCATTTAATATAATCCTCTTCCTAAAATAGTGTTCATCAATACTAGATTCTATGAGACTGGTATTTAATTTTCCTTTTGACATTTTTTTCCACCACCTCATTTTTTTAGTAATAATATTAATGAATTTCATCGAGATTGAAATTTTGGAATTATAGATTATCAAACTTCGTTTAACTTAGTATTAAAGCAATATCCGAATAAGTTTAAGAATCTAATTTAAATATCTTTGTGCAGATTTCCATTAATCTTATCAATAATTTTTTTACGTTTCCATTGATGAATAGAACCGCTATAATCTTGCTTTATATTACACTTAGTATAGCTTAATTGATTTTCAATCTCTTGCCTAGAAATTGATAATTTGTCAATATTCAGTATAGTATTTTTATTAATCAAATCCACCTTTGATTTTTTAATCCCGAATAAAATTCAATTTTTAATTTTGTATTTAAATTTGATGAATTCTTTTTTTACAATTAATATAGATGAATTAGTGTATTTAAATGTTTCGAATGAGAATCGGTCATTACATCATTTCTCGAATAATATTCGCTTTTTTGTTTTTGAGATTTTTAACTAAAATTCTAATTAGGAAATAATTCAAAAGATTTAGAGAGATTTTTAAACAACGGGATTCAGTAGTAAATCTATTTTCTGTTTTTTGATCACGATTTTTGTTGGGAATTTTTAAATCTCGAAAAACCAAAGAATTTAAATACAATTTTATAATTACTTTTAATTATAGATAATAAAACATAATGATACATAATTATATCAAATTACAAACAATTATTTAAACTATGTCTGCAGAATGGGAAATCGGAAAAGAGGCTCGAAAATTAGATGAAAAAACAATTATTGAAAGGATGAAAATAAAAGGACATTCCATTAAGAAGATCATAGCTGCTTTATTATTTTATACAATAATTATGGTAATATTCAATTTTATCTTATAGGATTAAAAATATGGAATTAATTTTATCCCTAATTTTATTAGCATTTTTATTTGAATTAATGGATTCTATGGCGGGTATGGGCTTTGGTACTGCCCTATCTCCATTATTACTGTTATTAGGATATACTCCACTTCAAGTTGTCCCAACAATCTTAATTTCAGAAACAATAACGGGATTAATTGATACAATATTTGATCACGAATTTGAGAATGTTCGCTATTCCTTCCATCCATTAAATGAGGCTACTAAACTTGCCTTGATTATGGCATCTTTTGGTTGTTTCTCAATATTATTATCAATTTCTCTTGGTTACTTTGCAATAAGATTCCCAGATTTCGTAATTAAAACTTATGTTGCTATTCTTGTAATCTTTATGGGATTATTTGCATTTATTAGGTTGAAATTGAGGAATCAATCAACCAGAAATCTTAAAAGATTAATTGGATTTTCATTTTTAGCTGGTTTTAATAAAGGTATTGGGGGTGGGGGATATGGTCCAGTTATTACTATGGGACAGATTTTATCAGGAATTTATGAAAAAAGTGCCACTGCTATTGTATCTTTTGCGGAATCTATTGTCTCATTTGTAGGAATTTTAACTTTCTTCCTAATAAGTTACGCGGGAGTTAAATTAGATCTCATACTTCTTCCATCATTATTTACTGGAGGATTTTTTGCGTCTCTTTCTGCTCCTTATTTAGTAAGAGTCTTACCAAATAAAATTTGGAGACATTTCATTCCTTTTTATGCTCTTAGTATAGGAATCTTTTCTTTGCTGAAAATTACAGGTTTAATCTTCTAGAATTTTCAAAATAACAATTGCAAAATGTAATAAAAGTAATTAAACATTTTTGTGTTTAATCTTTACTTTAAGCCTTAAGAAATCTAGCGAAATAATTTAGTCAATATAACATAGATATTTAGAAAAAGAAAATAAATGAAGATAGATAACCTTTAAATGAATCAACATACTTTTCGTCGTTTTTTAAATAGTCAATTACTTTAAATTCATTATGATTATTTGTTTTAAGCGAATTACAATTCCATGAGTAATCTATGCAATTCTCTGAACAAATAGCACCGTGAATTATCGAAAATTCTTTGCATTCATGATAAATTTTCATGCCTAATGAATATTCTTCATCACATTTAGGACATTTTACCATATTAATCAATTGAACTTTTGATTTGGTTTTTTTAATTTATATATGATGATTTATCTACTCCTATATTTGTGATAACCTGAATTTTATTCAGCTTACTATCTATGATGTAGCTATATTATTTTTATTTCCTCTATTGTTAAATATATAATTTATTATATTTAAACTCGCCGGATATGATTCGACATATTTATGAATTATCGTATATTTAACAATCGATTATGTAAATTTATAGATTAAATTCACTTTTATATTTTATTTTATCACTTATTAGGAAGTTTTACTATTCTAAACCAAAAATGTATGATTGACTCAATAATATTACTGAACTCTTTCATTTCTAATGGTTTAATTACATAACAATTAGCATAGAGATTATAGGCTTTTATAATATCTTCCTCAGCATCAGAGATTGTTAAAATTACTACGGGGATTTGTTTTAAATTATCATCTTGCTTGATTTCGTCTAAAACCTCAAATCCCCCCTTTTTAGGCAAGTTTAAGTCCAGAAGAATTAAATCAGGTTCACTAACATTAGCAAATCTCCCTTTCTTCCTTAAAAAGTCAATTGCTTCTACGCCATCTCTGACTACATATAAATTTTTTACTATTTTAATCACTCGAATTACTTCATCCGTCAAACGAATATCTGCTGCATTATCTTCTACGAGTAAGATTTTAACCTCGTCAAATTTGTATTTATTTGTCATAACAGTTCATTTTTCTTTAATAATGCTATTTTTAATTTTCTTTTTTGGAATTGTAAAAAAGAAAATTGATCCCTTGCCATATTCAGATTCCACCCAAATTTCCCCACCATATCTTTGAACTATTTTTTTACATATTGGTAAACCTATTCCTGTACCAGGATATTCTTCTTTAGTATGTAGGCGGTAAAAGATATTAAACAAATGGTCAAAATATTTAGATTCAATACCTATACCATTATCTTTTATCGAAAACAACCATTCTTTATCACTTTCTTTTACCTTTATATATATTTTAGGTGGTTCTTTTCTTCGGAACTTAATAGAATTACTTATTAAATTTTGAAATAATTGTATAAATTGAGTTTTATCAACTTCTAATATAGGCATTTTATCATAGGTTATAATTGCGTCACTCTCTTTTATTGATTCCTGCAGATTGAATAATACATCCTTCATAACATTATCCAGATTAATTAATTTTGAAGGTTTAGCATTTGTTGTAATTCTCGAATAGGTTAATAAATCTTTTATGAGAATATTCATTTTTTTTGCACCCTCTGTAATAAAATAAATAAATTCTTTACCATTTTTACCTAATTCATCCTGATATTTCTCTTCTAGAAGCTGAGAAAAACTTACAATTGCTCGTAAAGGTTCTTGTAGATCATGAGATGCAACATATGCAAATTGCCGTAAATCTTCATTTGAACGCCTTAAATCTAACATTATTTTATTATATTCAAGTTCATTTTTTGACACTTCCTCAGATAATAGTGATACAACTATTCCCATGATTATTAATGACCCTCCTCTTAGAAAATTATTGATAGAATCAGGACTAAAAAGATCCATATATAAAATTGAATGAACTACGATCAATATTGTTGCTAAAAAACCAGGGATAATTAAACCTTTTTCTTGCCACCATAAACACGATAATATTGAAGGAATATAGAAAAAATGAGTTACTAAAATTGTAGTTCTAAGTATAACCTCGAAGTAATAAATTAATAGACATGAGACTAAAATTAAAATTACAATTGTCAATATTTTCATTCTGTCTTCTTGAAACTTCAATATCATTTTAATCTTTAATCAAAATATTATTTCATATTTTTATTTTACATGGAAAGACTAATTTTTCTAAGAACTATTTTATTGTAAAAGCGTAATCAATATTTAAATATCATATAGATAGTATTTAATTGTTGAGAATAATATGCTAAATAGACTCAATCTCATCGAATGAAAATAATACTGATTTTATCTCAATTTAGTAAGGTTCAATGGGATTTTTTTTAATTAACAAAACTATTAATTTAATTTGAAAAAATTTTAATTAAAAAGATTTTCACTAAATCATTGATGAAATAATTATATATAAAAATGAATATTATTCAGCTTATAGAACATTAAACGAATAGGATCTTTTATTACGATTAAATTGATTAGAAATAGATGAATGTGAAAAAAATGGAAATTAAACAAATTCATATATTATTGATTGAAGATAATTCCGCTGACGTTCGTTTAATCAGAGAATTTTTAAAAAAATCAGAGGATTTAGATTATGATTTAGATTCATATTCTCGACTATCTGAGAGTTTAGATATTATTAATACTAAAAAATATGATATAATCCTGTTAGATTTGACACTCCCTGATAGCGATAGAGCATCCACTTTAGAGAAAGTCCTAAGTATTACAACAGAAATTCCTATTATCATTTTAACAGGACTAGATGATAAAGAATTTGCTTTAGAATCTCTTCAAAAAGGAGCGCAAGACTATTTATTGAAAAATGATCTGAATCCAAACAATTTAGTAAGAGCTATACTTTATAGTATTGAACGACATAAAATTGAAAGCGAAAAGATAAAAAATGTAACTCAAAAAATTCAATTTGATGAAAAAGATAAAGAAATTCTTAATATCTTGCAAGAAAATTATAGAATTTCTTATAAAGAATTAAGTGAGAAAGTGAATTTAGCGGCTAGTACAATACACAACCGAGTGCAAAATTTATTAAAAAATGGTATAATACGTAAATTTGATACTATTTTAGACCCTTTTAAGACTGGATATGAATCTATTGCGATTCTTGGTCTCTCTGTTGATCCTTTAAAATTAGAGGAAATTGCCAAAAGGTTGATTATTTTCGATGAGATTCAGCTAGTGGCTACATCAACAGGAGACCATAACTTGATTTTAAGAATTATAGCGAGGAATGAGAAAGATCTTTGGAGGTTTATCAATGAAAAAATTAAAGTAATTGAAGGAATCCAACCATCTATGGATGTATCAAGTTTTATAGATATTTTTAAAATGACTCATAAAATAAATTTCAAAATTTGATAGGATATATCAAAATCTTGATTACTTCGCTTAGATCCGAAAATTTCTAAGGAATGATTCGAAAGTTCTCGACTTAATTTAAATTTTATAAAATTATTTTGTTAGATCTATTAAAACTACAGCTATTTTATTACTAATCTTTTTTAAATGTAGTCTATTTTCTATAGAGTCTAGAATATAACCTATTGGTTTATTTTCAATATTAATAACTCCCCCCAATTTGGTGTAATTTAAATCTCTTGCGATTTTTATCAGATGATTTAAAAGGGCTTTAGTTATTCCTAAATTACGCCATTTTTTATGAGTAATAAATATTAATTCCCCAATGCAAGGGTCCATCTTTCTAAAGAAACCCCCTATTGCAACAATCTCATTCTCCTGTTCTTTGATAAATTCTGCTACTAATACCATCTCTATATTGTAATTTATATTTACCAAAGATTTTATCTCATTAATTCCAAGTTTTTTCTCGTATGAAAAGAATCTATAAAACCAATCATTGTTATCCAAAGAAAAGTGTAACTCTCTAACTTTTTTTTCATCACAAGGTTTTACGGGTCTTATAAATATATTTTTTCCATTTTTAAGTTTTATACTTAATTGGTAATTTACTGGATAGTGACTTATCTCTATATTTGTAAATTCAGATTTCATAAAATTAGACATTTTTATCACCTATTTTATAAATTAGGGAAAGATTCCTCTATACTCAATTGCTTTGACTATTCTTGAGAGAGCAATCATATATGCCGCAATTCTTAATGAGACGCTTAATTTTTTAGATAAATTATAAACATCTTCAAAGGTTTGAACTAGAATTTTCTTTAATTCTTGATTTATCCTCTCAATATCCCAAAAGTAGCTATGAATATCTTGGATATATTCAAAATAAG
>JBHLNK010000029.1:36355-38675 GCA_048941625.1 Promethearchaeota archaeon
AATTTTCTTTAATTCTTGATTTATCCTCTCAATATCCCAAAAGTAGCTATGAATATCTTGGATATATTCAAAATAAGAGACACAAACTCCTCCGGCATTAGCAAGAATATCTGGAATTACCATAATTCCTTTTTCATTTAAAATCTCATCAGCATCAGGAGTAACTGGACCATTTGCTCCTTCTAAAATGATTTTACACTTTATATTCTCAGCATTCATGAGATTTATTTGATTCTCTGTTGCCGCTGGGATTAAAATATCACACTTAAGTTCAAGAAGATCAGTATTCGTAATGAATTCATAATTCTTTTTTTCAAAATCCTTTAAAAATTTATTTTTATTCCTCCATTCCAATAATCTTTTTATATTCAATCCTTTTTCATCATATAATCCCCCTGTAATATCAGAAATCGCGATTATATTTACTCCCATTTCATATAATATATCAGCAATAGTGCCCCCCACATTACCGAATCCCTGAATAACCACTTTCAAGGATTTTAAATCTAAATTTAACTTTTGGCATAATTCATCAAGAATATAAAATAAACCCATTCCTGTTGCTGATTCTCTCCCAACTGAACCACCAATTTCTATTGGTTTCCCTGTCACTACTCCAGGAATAGCTCTACCTTTATTCATGCTATATACATCCATAATCCAGGCCATAATCTGTGCATTAGTGTTGACATCTGGAGCAGGGATGTCAATATCAGGTCCAATAAAATTAATTATTTCAGATGTATATCTTCTTGTTAGACGTTCTAATTCTTTTTTCGATAACTTGCGTGGATCTACACAAATCCCCCCTTTAGCACCTCCTAATGGTAATTTTAAGAGACTACACTTCCAAGTCATCCACATAGCTAAAGCTTTAACTTCATCCAGAGTCACTTCTGGAGAATATCTAATCCCTCCTTTTCCAGGTCCTCGAACTGTTGAATGATGTACCCTATATCCTTCAAAAATTTTAACTTTTCCATTATCCATCTTAATTGGGATTGAAACAATTAAACAGCGTTCTACTCTTTTAAGGAATTTTACAATATCGTCATTTAATTGCATTTTTTTAGCTACGATATTAATCTGTTCTTTTACCATTTCAAAGGGATTATCATCTTTTAACACTCGTTTTTTATTTTGCTTAATATCCTTTAGATCGTCAATAGAAACTAAGACTTTTTTATAAATTAATTTCGCCTCATCATTTTTTCTTTAATATTATATTTTCGAATAATGTTCATTCAACTTTTAGATATTATATCGGGAATTCTCATCTAATCCCAATTTATATATGGTAATTGCAGTTTATAAATCTATTGAACAAAATCCCATAAAAAATCTTAAAACACGAATATCATCCGTATAGAACATAATTAAGGGAATTTTATTCAATATAAAATCAATAGGAATTTAAAATTATATCATGATTTTCATCATAAGAAATTTGATAACAAAAGTTGGATTAAGAAAAGAAACAATTTAGAATAAATCCAAATTGTAAGTTAACAATAAATGCTTCTATTGCGAAAATTTTATAATAATTAATAAAAAAGAAAGCAGAAACATTTGAACGCTTGTTTTAACACTCTAGATTTACCAGATTTTCTTTTACATAATAATTTTGTATGAAAAAAAAATAATCCTTCATAATCGTATTTAAAAAATTTTTAATATTCTCTTTCAAATGATCACCTTCTTTGATAAATCTTTCATTTTTTGGGATTTTAATTAAATCATTTTTTAATTTCTCTGACTTTATAATTTTATGAAACTGGTGTCTGAAATCTTTTATTATAGTTTGTGAAATAAATTTTGAAAAGAATTTTCTACAGAGATTTAATTCTTTAGGAAATACAATGATAATAGCTAGCATATTGAATGCTACTTCTTTTTTTAACCAATATTTTTTTCCTTCTTCTGAGAATATATGAAATTTTTTAGCAGAATAAACTTTTCCTTTATAAATCAGATCTACATATTCCATATATGTATCTTCTGCTGTATCTAAGAACCAAATTGGGTGAAAATTGATTGGGCGCATTAAAAAATCAGAATTTTTAATTCTATCATCTGGATATATTAGTAGAGGAAAAATACCTCTGATCTCATCACAATACATCATAAAAATTTGGAGTGGGTCAAGTAAAATAATAGTTTCAACCTCCTTTTTTAATTTTAATACATTTTAAAAATTTTAATTTAGGGAATTCTAAGGTATTATCAAAATTTTATATTTTATTTTCTTTTTATCTAATAATAATATACACGAATCGATCTTTTATATGTTTGGATAGCTATAATAATACTACTAAATCTA
>JBHLNK010000030.1:0-38669 GCA_048941625.1 Promethearchaeota archaeon
TTTCTGAATAACCACAAACATAGGTAAAATTATTATCATCAAGCACCAAATCGTAAAAATTACCTATGGATCCTACGCCACCTGAAATAAAAATCCATTGTTGATCTCCTGTAGAATTATATTTTATTACGAATTTTCTATATATGTCTGGAATAGTCCGTCCGCAGATATACACACAATCAGAAGAATCAATTGTAATTGCCTGACCACTATCATATCCATCACTTCCAAATGTTATTTTCCATTGGAACTCCCATGAGGAGTTAAATTTAACAAGGAGTACGTCACGTAATACTGCTCCAAAATTATAAGTGCTTCCAACAAAATACAGATTATCGTTTGAATCCAGAATAATATCCTCACAGTAGTCGGATAAATTATCACCCCATATTAATTCAGAAATTAAATTCCCATCTGGATCAAATTTTAATATCACCACATCATATGCGCTTTTGGTGGAATTATAAGTTAAACCACCTACTAGGATGTTATTTAGTGAATCAAAAGCAATGCTTCTTCCTGAATCAAAATGCGTAAAACCCCATGAACGATTCCAAAGCTGATTACCAGAGGAATCATATTTGATTAAAACTAAATCAGCAGAACCACTACTATAACTATCACTATCTCCTGTCACGTAAACATTATTCTGGGAATCTGTTTTTACATCAAAACTCCTTTCATCACCAATACTCCAACCCCATGTAATATTTAAATCATTTTTTAATTCAAGGCTATTAGAACTCTTAATGTAAGGTAGATTCTCATCATAGTTAAAATTCTTTTCAGATATTGCTCGACTATCTTGCGAATCACATACCTTAAATGATGTAATTTGGAAAAAAATTCCTAAGTTAATAAGTAAAATCATAAGAATAAGACATGATTTTAACCTATTGATAATTTTAAGTTTATAGACTTTAGACATGATTAATAAAATCAAATTTATTGAAATTCAAATTAAATAATACGAATTATATAGCGTAATACAAATATAAATCTTATAAGAAATTAGGATTGATACGTTAGAACTTTGAAAGTTAAAATTAGTCAATCTAATATATTTTAAGGAATCTATATAGACTATTTTTCATTAGTCAAAATTAAACGCAATTTGATTATTTAAATGAAGTTAGCAAATTTATATGAAAAGCCAACTTCTCGAAATTTAAAAATTCTCATTGTTATTGGCGTAATTCTATGTGTTGTGGCTATTCCAGTGATGCAATATTTCACGACCTTGTCTGGATTTCCGGCTCAAATTTTTTTAAGTCAGCTAAGTTTTAATGGAGATGTGATGAAGTCTTATTATGCCATTACAGATATTGAGCTTTATCGCCTTGCATCTTTGCTTGATTATATTTTTATGGTCGGGTATGGAACAATTCTGTTTAGTTTTTCCATTTTAATTGCGAGAAGCTTTGGAAAAACCTCAAAATTAGGACAGATTAGTATTATCATTGCGATCTGTGGGATATTAGCCGCGTGTTGTGACGGAATTGAAAACATATTCATTTTAGCTATGCTTTCAGACCCTGTCGGGTTTCCTAATTATTGGGCGCTTTCTCATTCAATATTCGCATTAATTAAGTGGATTTTACTATTCAATGTAATAATTTGGATTTTTATTACATGGATTATAGCAATAAATAAAAAAAAAGCAAAAAATGGATTTTCCTAATTTTTAATTGGAAAAAACTATATAAGATTACTTTTTCTTTTTACAACTACATATGAGTCAAAAAAAGGTAAATGTTATAGCTTACTCTGATTATATTTGTCCATTTTGTTATATCGGATATCATCGTATAGAACAACTGAAGAAAGAGTATAATCTTGATGTGGAATGGAAACCTTTCGAAATTCATCCCGAAACACCAAAAGAAGGGGCTTTAGCAAATGAATTACCATTTCCTAAGGGATATTTAGAGATGGCATTCGCTAATGTGAAGCGTTTGGCAGAAGAGGATGGTTTAACTCTAAAATTCTCGGATAAATTATCTAATTCACGATTAGCTCTCTACATTTCTGAGTTTGCGCGGAAAAAAGGTAAATTCGATGAGTTTCATAAAGCAGTACTGGAAGCTTATTGGTTAGAAGGAAAAGATATTGGAGACAAAAGTTTATTATTAGATCTTGCTGAATCGATTGGATTAGAGAAGAGTGAAATAGAAATTTACTTGGAAACTGAAGAACCTTCAAAAATATTACAAGATACCTTAATAGAGTTAAGAAAATATGGAATAAATGGAGTTCCTACCTTTAATATTGAAAATAAGCTAATTGTTGGGGCTCAACCATATGAGATTTTTAAAAGAGTTATTAATAAGATATTAGATGAGAAATAAGTTCTCTTCTAATATTAATTTGTTTGAACTCCTTTTTATAGTTAAAATGATTCTTATAAATATTGACTTTCAGAGGCTTTAAGTAGAAGATTATGTTAAAAGAACTTCTTTTGAAAAATCCATTAATCTTAGCTGAAGGACCTGTAATCGAAAGAATCGAACACGAATTTAGGTATAAATTGAATTCAAATATTCAGAATGCCGCTATGGTGTACGATGATGTTGGCAAGGTTATTCTTGAAAAAATCTATAGCCAATACATTTCTGTAGCTAATAATTATGGGATTCCCATGCTCAATTTAACGCCGACTTGGCGTGCAAATCCAGAACGTATTGAGCTAGCTAGATTTAAAGATAGAAATGTGAATAAAGATTGTGTTACATTTTTAAGGCAGATTAGAAATAAATTTAGCTATGAAGAGGTAACAATCTTGATAGGAGGATTAATGGGATGTAAAGGAGATGCTTACGATCCTAAAGTAGCTTTATCAAGTGAAGAAGCATATAACTTTCATAAAAACCAAGTAAATGAACTAAGTAAAGCTGGAGTGGATTTTCTTTTGGCTAGTACCTTGCCTGCTTTTTCAGAAGCTCTTGGTATTGCTAAAGCAATGGCAGAATCAGATTGTGATTATATAATAAGTTTTGTTATTCACCCAGATGGGACTATACTTGATGGTACATCTCTTTATAAGGCAATTTCGAGGATTGATAATTCAGTTTCACCAAACCCTGTCTTTTATATGGTTAATTGCGTACACCCAACTACTTGTAAAAGCGCGATTAATACTGAGCCCAATAATGCAGAATTAGTTAAGAAGCGGCTTAAGGGACTTCAAGGAAACGGTTCTTCGAGAAGACCTGAGGAATTAGACGTACTAAATAAAGCAGAATCTGAAAGTCCAAGATCGTGGGCTAAAAAGATGATTGATTTATACTTAAACTCAGAAATACAAATACTTGGGGGATGTTGCGGCACAGATCACCGTCATATCAGGACTATTGCAAAAATTTACAAAAAGAAATTTTAATTTAAATATGGTTTGTCCTTTATTTTTTTCTCACCGCTATATTTACGAGTTTGGATTCTCCAACCCACATTGCCACCGTGAATATAAAAATATCTTGGCATGAAAGGTTTTGAGACAACATCAATAGCTTCTTGAGGGATTTCTTTGCCTTCTAGTATAGCTTGAGCAGTAAGATCTAACCCAGCAATGATGTATCTTACCATACCTCCAATACTCTCAAGTGGTCGTCCATTAATTGCGCCTCCTCCACCGATAGCAAATCCACTTTTCCAAGTAAAGCCACAGGTTTTTGAGAAAATATGACAAATTTTGAGTGCTACAGTTGACTGTGAGGCTTCAGGAAAGCCACTATTACATATTGTAATAAAATCTTTTGATTGGTTATTTTGTATCTTGCCTAGGTGTTCCTTAATAAATTCCATTGCTTTAACGACTGGAGCAGGTAAGCTATCAACATATAATGGAAAGGATAAAACTAATAGATCTGCTTTGTTAATCATATCGATAAGACTATGAAGCTTTTCTTCTCGATTTACAAGTCTATGGATAAAAGCTTTTTCAAATTGCATTCCCGATTCTTCTAATTTTGATATTAAATAATTACCTATAGATGCTGAAGTACTTCTCTCTGCTTTTGGGCTCCCAATTAACAATAGTATGTTTTTATATTTGGTCATATCTTCGCCTCCACTTGTTCTAAAATGTTCTTAAATTTATTTATGAAATTGCTTTTATCTTGATTTTTAATAAAAATTATTGCTTTATGAACAGGAGCACCCATATTAAGTGTATTCCGATTTACTAAATCTTTAAAGGTGGATTCTTCTTCCTCATTTGATTCTTCCATAAAACCAACGGCTATAATTGATGCTCTTTTTTTATAACGATACTTATGATGAGTTTCACCTTTTCTCTTTGTAAAGAATGGTAATATATTTGGAATAAACCGATCTATTACATACTTTATAGTGGAAGAGTATCCTCCGAAAGTTATTGGGGTAAAATGAATAATTAAATCGCTCTGAACCATTTTTTTAGAGACTTCCCGGCTGTAATCATCTATCTTACATTCCCCTGGTGATCTAACCCAGCATTCAAAACATCCTTGACACGCAGCGACGTTAATATCTCTCAATAGGATGGAATCAAATTCAAAACCTTTTTTTTCAAGTTCTTCAATTATTAGCGATTGAATATCATCGGTTTCATTATTTCTACTACCATCTAAAAACAGGGCTTTCATAATTGTATTTCTCATTTAAATAGTATATTTAATTTTTACAATGATTGTTAGAATATTCGTGATTTCTTAAAGAATAAACATTTGAACTAAAGTTGAAGTAAAAAAAGTAGAATAAAACTAAAATTTATTGATTAATAATCTCAGGTTCTATGATTTCACGTGGAGTTTGTTCAGTTTCAACGATCTTTCTATTATCATACCCAAATTTCAAAACTTTGAATCCAATAAAGAATGCTACGGTACTTAAAAGGCTTAAAACTAAAGCGTATGGTAAATTTCCAGTAAATGAAAGCAAAATACCTCCAAGTATAGGTCCGATAATCTGTGCTAAATTATCTATTCCTGTGGTAATTCCCATTATTTTTCCTTGGTTTCGATTGTCAACAGAACGACTCGTAAATCCTGTTATTATACCTTGAGATGTAGATCCAGCAAAACTAAGAAAGAATAGAATAACTATCAATTCCCATGCTTGGGTCACAAATGCTAAGAGTAGATATGTAATTACGTATGTTCCTAACCCTAAGAGTGCTGTGTAAGGATCTCCAATTGAATTTCTCAATCGATTAAATACTAACAACCGGAAAGTAATTTGATATACGCCTAGAAGTGTTAATAAAATCCCTACAACAAATGGATCCAAACCAAGACGAATACCAGCAAAAAGACTAAAGGTGGTTTGAAGTATTCCTCCAGCAATTGCAATAAAGCCATATTGTGTGACAAGAATCAGAGTTTTATTATTCTTCCAATTAGATGATGTATTTTTGGTTAATTCAGTAATTTCTGGTAAATTTGTTTGCCATTCAGTGTGTTTCAACTTGCTTGGTAAACTCTCCTTCAGATAAATTGCGGTATAAACAAATGAAAATCCAGTCAAGATTGTAGCAATAATTCCTGGTCCTATAAAGCCAAAAGAAGATAATAATCCTCCTATCGCAGGTCCTATTAAGAATGCTGTGCCAAATGCTATTCCAATGTTAGTCATTTGTTTTGGTCTATCTTCAGGAGATACTACATCACCTATTATTGCTCTTGCTATAGGGAATTGTCCACTAAATATTCCATCAATAATCCTTGAAATTAACAAGATAATAATATTATTAGAAATTATTAGAATTATAAAACCTACAAAAGTTCCTGCCAAGGATATTAGCATTAATGACTTTCGACCATAAGTATCACTTAGTTTACTAAGGATTGGCCCAAAGAAAAATCCGAATATTGCATTTGAACTCAATAAAAATCCTATTATTGCTGGTGAGGCATTAAATTCAGCAATAAAAAATGGTAAAAACGGAAGAATTATACTAAATCCAAGAATATCTACAAAAACAGAAATCCACAGAGGATTAAGTTCTCGATATTTATATTTCTTTGTCATAGACAATAAAAAAAAGTAGAAATTATAAGAATTAGCTTTATATTATAAACAGTTTCCATTTAGTTGAATAAACAAATTAATGTAATACCTCACTCTAAATTTTATTTTATAATTCATACTTATTTTAACATTTTGTGAGTTAATTCAATCAAGTTAAATTTCAGAAATCACAAATATAATTTATCTTTTTTAGGTATTTAATAGGTTTTACAATTTATACTATCAGAATTCCCATATTTAGCTATAACATTAATTGCAAATCTAATGTGCAGCTATCTTCTCAGCAATAGTACAATATGGTACAATTAGTATTTCATTCTTTGGTTGATAAAAGGTGTAATCATATCCATAAGGTACACTATAATTAACTTGATAATCCCCAGTTTCTTCTAGTTCATATCTAAAATCACAGACATTAAGTATTGGTACATTAAATCTTGTGCCCCACTTTGCGTTTTGTTTAGATCCATATTCCCAAGATACATTTCCTATATCTTTTGAAGTCGATAATGTTAATTCATCAGCAATATCAAAATTATCTAAGCTAAAAAAATCAGAATCTGTTAGTTTGTTTGGTATATCAATAATTCTTAGTTTGCTAGGATCAGTATATATATCAGTTCGATTAATAACTTTCTTTTTTTTGATGTATTTTGTAACTGTAAGAAGTGCTCTTACTTCTAATGATTTATGATAATTCACTGCATCAAAACCAATCGATTTTGTAAGCGTAACTCGACTACAATTTCCTCCCTCAAGGCCAAAAATCTTTATTCTCAAACTCTTTTCTTGTTCCATTATTTTAGTGTATTTAAATGAAACTTTGCCAAGTGGTGGAGCATATACTATGATCAAAGGAAGCCAAATTGGTTCCTTATCCAAAATTACTTCTTCTTTTTGATAAGGTTTAATTAGCTTAATAAAATTTTGCCAATCTTTTCCACGCACACTTGTTGGTCTACCTGTTGGATTAATCAATCGATCTAATGGAGATATTAAGTCAAATCGAGGTTTGTATTCCTCAATTTCACCTTTTTCTAATAAGTCAAAAATACCTGAAATAGACTCAGAAGTTAAACCTTCAAAATATTCAATATTCGCCATTAAATATATTTAGTACTTTTTTGTATAAGATATTTACTATACTTCAATTTAATTTAGATTTTACAAATAAGTTAATATTAAATAGTAAACTCTCTTAAAATTACTAAGCGAAATCTTTAATGATTTTTATTTACTAATAACATAATTAAGTGAAAATTTAATGCAGGAGGAATTAAATAAATTCCAGTGGGTAACAGCGCAACTTATTCGATTATCTAATGATACTCCTTTAGAAAAACCATACAAAGAAACATATATACCTGATAAAAAAATAAAAAAGTTAGGCTCTTCAATTGAGATTTTTTCAGAGGACCCTATTTTTGATAGTTATTGTCGAAAATGTGTTCAGCTAGTAAGAGAAAATATAGCAGATAAAGCCTTAATTAAGCACTGCATTGATTCGTCAAGGAAATGTGAACCAACAACAGGAAGGCCATACTTCTATTATTTAGATCTCCTGAGAATTGTATCTAAAGAATTTGATGATTTTGATCTTCAACAAGATGCAGCTTACATATTTATAGAATACCTAAAAGACTTTCTTGAGATTTTAAAGAGCAATCCAGAAGTGTATTCAAACGATGAAAAAATGGATATTATGCGACTTGCTGGTTATGGTCATAAAATTCTCCAAGAAAACTCAGAAATATTTAATATTGTAACTAGTGTAAATTATTATTTACAATTTGAGGGCCTCTTTAAGGTTGAGGGTGGAATTCCTGAATTTATTGAAGTAATTAAGCAACTAATAAGCAATTCTACATATAAAAAATTAGATGTTCCTTGGTCTGAAACATATTCAACAGAAAAATATAATTCTACATACTTTCAAAGGGATAATCAGTATGAGATATTCTATAAAGATGCATATGATCCTGTTTTTGATAGTTATTGTCAAAAAGTAGTACAGCTTATTAGAAACAAGACCATCAACATCGATCTTATGAGATATTGTTTACATCATTATCGAGAAATGGCAGGTAAATCCGGAGATGCCATGGATTACCTTTTAGATCTTGTTAGAATTGTTTCAAAAGAATTTGACAATACTATTATACAGAAATCTGCCGACGAGGTATTCTTGGAGTTTCTTCTAGAGATGTATGAGAGCTTAATGTTTAAAAGTTTAAATGATGAAAGCTTTTTAAGAAAAGCAAGAAAATGTGCAAAGAGGGGCCTAAAAGTCATTGAAGGAGCAATTTCTTATGAGATCAATCCAAAATTGATTGCTGAATTTTATATAGCCATAGGTATGACTTTTACTCATTTCGAACCACATTTAGCATTAGCATATTATCTTCAGGCTCATCCATATACAAAAAGTTTAGATCGAACCAAACATGACCTTCCAGCTCTGATTGAAAAAAGAATACACGAAGTAACCGCCATGAGTGAAATTGGGGTACTGGGTAATGAAATAATAAATGCCTTAGAATTAGGTTATAAAGGAGCCAAACTCATTGAAAGACAAGATCTTGTTATTCAAATGGGAAGAGCATTATGTAATCAATATTCAAAAATGAAGCAACCCTCCAAATCTGAAGCGTTGGCTAGAGAATTATTAAAAATCAGAGATCTCAACATTGAAGATCGAGATAGTCTAAGATTTGCATTGGCAAGTTCTCTTTCAGAACAATTTCGCGGTGAAGAAGCAATAGAAATTCAAGAAGCACTTTTAAATGAGAATAGTCCGATATTATTAAAAGATGGTGGTAAAGTTAAGGTAACACTTTATATGAACCTTGGAAATTCTTTTCGTGTTGCTAACAGGTTAGAGGATGCTCTAAATGCTTTTACTACCGCTAAAACTCTAAATAAAGAATTAACAGACGATTTTGCACGTACTGAGATGAACTTAAGGCTACATACCCTTACCGCTCAGATATTAATCTCACTCAACGAAAAGGAAAAAGCTATCCAAGAATTGAATAATCTGGATTTAAAGGATATAAATCTTTATGGAATGGACAGATTAAATTTTAATGAATTACTAGCACAGCTTTATTATAAAATAGGGCAATATGATAAAGCTCTCACATTCATCGAAAATGCTCGCTTAAATTTAAATAATGTTCTTGAAAGGGGTGTAAGACCAGATGTTTGGGAGAGTACCCTTAATGCTATGCATGATGTTGATGGACTATCAATTGAATTAAATTTGGACGTAGATGTTGAGAAAGCATTCTTAATTTCGGAGTCATCAAAAGGAAGAATTCTACGAATGTTAGCATCAGCTACAGAATGGAGTAGAAAAGAAGATATTGCATCAAAAGCTATTTCTCTTGATGTTATTGAAGAATCCTTTAGGAATGTTGAAAAATGGATTTCTGAAAATCCGAAAAGTGTGTTGATCTCCTTCTTTGCAATCGATAGGGGGCTAATATTTTTTGCAGTGAGTGAAACAGGTAAGCTTGAAGGTAAAATAATAAGAGAAAGTAATTATACTGATCTTCTGGATAACTTGTACGTACCATGGATAGAGATGATTGAGGGGTGGAACCGCAAAGATATAGAGGAGCTTAAAGAAATTAATGAAAAAACAGAGGAACTATTAAAAAAGATAGGGGAATTTCTACTTGAAGCCTATCCTAGGTTAGAAGAAGGAGGAAAAAATTTGGTAATAATACCTCATCGATTATTCCGCAGCATTCCTTTAATCCATTGTAAATTACCAAATAATTTAGAATTGAGTGAATGTTTTGAGAGAGTAATAATTTCACCGACTTTAGAGAGTTTTTCTATATCTATTGAGAAGAGATATAAAGATTCCCTTAAAGATAAAAGCCGAATTGCACTAGTAGATCCTAAAAAAAATTTACCTTTTGCACGACTTGAAGGATATAATATTGCTGGAACAGCAAACATAAGAAGCGGATTAAATTTTACATCTGAAGAAGTGAGGAAAGCTTTAGCAAACAATAAAATAGTTCTAATGTCAACTCATGGAGAATTTGATAATGCAAAACCATGGGATTCTTATATAGAAGTTTCACCTAATTCTGAATTAAAAATTTATGATATCTTAGAATATTTTATTAATTATCATATATCCACAGAACTCGTAGTTTTAGGTGCATGCGAAGCCGCTCGTACGCAAAGAACTATTTCAGATGAACCTATTGGATTCCCTGGAATTTTAGCATGCAAGGGTGTTAAACTTATTTTGGCACCATTATGGGACGTTGGTTCATTTTCGGCATTCCTTTTTATTTCAAAATTTTTCGATTATATTCAAAAAGAAGAACATCCTAATTCCGCAGTTCAAAAAACAGCAATGTGGTTAAAAAATTTAAATGCCACTGATGCAAAAGAATTACTTGAAAAAAACATCAAAGAACTAAAAGAGATGATTTTAAGAGATAATATTGAAGAAGATTTGTCATACTTATTCGGAAAAGCATATGAATGGATTGATTACCTAAATACGAAATTCACTCCGCAAGAATTACCATTTGATTACGTTGTAGAATGGGGTGTTTTTCAGCTGATCGGCTATTTAAATATTTAGAATTAAAATATATTCTTTTTTTTTTATTTTTAAAATTTATCAAGATCAGAGAATTCCAGATATCACTAATGAAGTTTTTAACCCATGGCAATATGTATTATCGCTATAAATAAAATGATTAATCAGATAAATAATAAACAACCCGTTTCTAGAAGTAAACCAATATTGAATATTCTTTGACACTTTTTCTAATCAGAAATTTCCATCAGCTCTCGATTGTTAATACAATTTTAGCCAATATGTAAAGAGTTAAGATGAGTAGTTAAATAATTCTCCTTGTTTTAGAGGGAATTGTATCATAAATTGGGGCAAATAGATCCTATATAGTGGCAAAGAGAAAGTGGTGGAATATTTTTCTTTTTAATATTGAAAACAGGTAATATAAATAAGATTCAAATAATTAATAATTAAATATGAGTAGATCAATTCCTAAAGGAGATATCCTTAAAATTTATACTGATGGCGCCGCAAGAGGTAATCCTGGTCCCGCAGCTTATGCTTTTATATTTGTTTACAATGATAAGATAATTCATCAAGGATCTGGCTTCATTGGAAATGCTACCAACAATACAGCGGAATATCATGCGATTATCAATGCTTTAAAGGCAGCTGAGAAATATCATAAAGGACATCTCCAAATTTTTTCAGACAGTAATCTCGCGATCCAACAGATTAACAAGAAATGGAAAATCAACTATCCACATCTATCAGGATTGTGTAGTAAAGTATATCAGATCCGTCAAAAATACGAAAAAGTAGAATTTTTTCACGTAAGAAGGAGAAATCCTTACATTCAGGAATGTGATAGAATATGTAATTCCCAATTAGACAAGGAAGAATTCTCATAAGTATATCATCTTTTATATGGATTTAATTTAAATTTTTAACTTAAAACAAATTCTAAAACCTAGATTTTGATATATAAGGATGGTATAAAAATCTAAATAAAATGAAAAGATTAATCGTATCTCCTTTTTGAGGAAAGGATCAATTATTGATATTTTTTTTGAATAAAAGTAATTCTTATTATATAAATTCCTGAAAATCCCTTTCTTTTATAATAGAGTTATCTCCTTCTCACTCATATTATAATTTTTTCTAAGTCAAACTAGGTATGACTAAATTTAAATATTAAAATCTATTATTATTACTAAATGAAATCTCTTATAGTGATATAAAATTATGGAAGCAATAAACTATGGAAACTGGGTTCCTAGAAACATGATATATTTCTTTATAGGTGTACTTTTACTCTTATTATTACCCACTCTACTTCCAATTTATCTGGCACTAAAAATTATATTATGGATACTAGCAGGAATATGGCTTCTTCCTTTTACTTATATGATGGTTCTTTATTATAATTTCTCTGTGAATAATAAAGAATTACAATATAAGATCTGGGCGTTAGTGATTAATAAATTGGTTTGGAATGGACAAGGTAGAGCACTTGATATTGGTACTGGAGCTGGGGCTTTAGCAATAGAACTAGCAAAAAAATTCCCTGAATCTGAAATATGGGGAATTGATTATTGGGGAAAAACATGGAACTATTCTAAATTACAATGTGAAGAAAATGCTAGAAATCAAGGAGTAGGAGATCGTGTTATATTTCAGAAGGCAACTGCTTCAAAATTACCTTTTAAGGAAGGAGAATTTGATGCCATTGTGAGTAATTTCGTGTATCATGAGGTAAGAGATACAAAAGATAAACGAAAACTCATTAAAGAATCCTTACGAGTCTTGAAGAAGGGAGGTACATTCTCGCTACAGGATACATTTAAAAAAGAGAGAAGATATGGTAAAATTGGGGATTTATTAAATCAAATTAATGAATGGGGTATTCAAAAGGTTGAATTTATTGACACAGTTGATGAAATATTAATGCCGAAATTTGTGAAATCTGAGTTAAGAACAATGGGTTTATTATATGGAACTAAATAATATGGCATTAGAGAAGATTATATTTTTTTTAATGAGTCTTTTTTTATAATCCTAGACACTATCATCCATACTTTATCTATCCCCTTTTGAATAAGATATGAAAATAGAAATATAAATGGAACAAAAAGCAATACAATATAGAAGTTATCTCTGTCCAACATGTCTATATTTAAAATTGTGGTTAAATAAGTGACAAAAATAACAAGAAAGATTCTGTGGAAGAGATAAACGCTATAAGTGGAATATGCGGTTATTGAAGCAGCGGATTCAATTTTTCTTTTAGAAAAAATCAACCTAAGACCACGAAATATAAAATTGAACAATGAAAATACAAAAACTATAAATGCTACGATAATCAGATTTATTCGGAATATTATTGAGGTTAGTTGATAAAAATCGGGATTCATCTGTAAAATAAAGTATAAGTTATAATTCCCAAATTCTGAAATAAAACTGGAATAACAGAATTGAGTCAAATATTGAAATCCTACAAAGCCTAGGATTGCACTAAATAATGGAATAAGAAGTAAAAATGCTGGATGTATACTCCTTAAACGGTTTTTGATACGCTCGTAAAGAGGAGAGGTATATATACTGGCTGCAATTATCCCGAGAGGGAACAACGAGTAATATAGGAAAAAACGATTTTCGACAAGCCCCGTTGCCCCACTAAGAAATACAAAGAAAAAGAGAATTCCAATAGAAGCGGGAATGATTAGTTTAATAGAACCTAAAGAATTTAGAACGAGATAAATCAAATAATATATCACTATTATCCCAACAAACCAGAGGGTTAGCATAGGCTCTCCAAAATATGGAGCAACGATAATTTGCAATCCAAGAAAATGATAGAATAGGTAAAGAGGGTCCATATTAGAATATCCAACAAAAAAGATAAATAATACAATCGCAATCCAGTAAAGTGGAAATATTCTTATGAATCTCTTTTTTAAGAATGAAAATTTTTTTTTTGATGAATTGAGCTTTCTATTATTCGGACTTAAATAGAGACCGAATCCAGAGACAAACACAAATGACCCCATGGAGACAAAAATCCCTACATTATTAACTAGAAACATGCCATATTGATCTAACTCGATATAGAAATTATAAGCATAACTTATAGGAATATGAATTGCTATCATAACAATTAAAATTGAGATAATGCGAAGAATATCAATTTCGGGTAATTTTTGATCTGTCATTTTTCTATAGCCAACTTGCGGAATCAAATTTAAGTTAAATTCTATTTATTGTAAATTTTATTATAAACTTCATTTCATCAGAAGGAATATTTAGAATATTTTGACTAGAAGAAACTATTAAGTTCAAAAAAATGATAAATCATTTGAAAATCAAATTTACATCAGAGCTCATAAATTTAAAAGACTGAATTTTTATGCATACCTTAAGGTGCCTTTAGATAAAAAACTTCTATTGACGCTTTGTGAAAGGATAGAGCATCTGAAATCCAAAGATATTAACGAAGAGGATACACGAGGAATCTTAATCGATCCCTTGTTGCAAGCTTTAGACTGGGATATTTTTGATGTAAATGAGATCTCAAGAAATAGTAAAACTTCAAGTGGGGGATATGTAGATTATATTCTCAAGTATAATGGGAAGAAAATTTATCTCGAGGCAAAACCATTAAGTAGTAAATTAACACAGAAAAATCAAATTCAAGCAACAGGTTATGCCTATGAAGATAATATTACTTTTTGTGTATTAACTAATGGAAATCGCTATCAAATTTTTGAAACTTTCAAAAAAGGAACGGTAACAGAAAGGTTATTAATTGATATCTCATTAGATGATGGGGAAATGTCATTGGAAAAGAAGATAGAATGTTTAAACTTTATTTCAAAAAATAAATTTATAAATGGAGATGATGAAAAGATAGATGAAACTGAAAGAAATACAAATAAATCTACTGGTAAACTTAATGAATTCCAGTCACTCTACCTCACAATAAAAAAAGAAATTCTTGCTTTAGGGGAGGATATTCAAGAGGTGTATTTTCACCAATATAATGCTGTTGTTTTTAGACGAGACACAGAATTTGCCTCTATGATAATCAAACCAGAAAGTAAGGAAATTGAATTTCTTTTAAAGTTTGGAGAATTTGAACCAAATCTCGAAAAAATTGATGCACTTCTGGTTGAAGTAATCCCCAATGCATATCGACATGGAAAAACCAATTTTAGAGCGACGATTACTAAAAAGGAGCAAATTAAAGAAATAATTAATTTAGTGAAACAGTGTTATGAGTTGCAGATAAAATGGAGAAAAAATTAACAGGTTAAAACAATTAATATAGTTAGATAAATTTAATTTGAAAATTCCAAGAAAACAAGAATAATGACAATGAATAAAGATAATCTCATACAAGATCTAAAAGATAAATATCAAAAATATAAACAGAAAGAATATCATTTTGGATGCTATGAAACAAAAGATCAGCTTCGAGAAGCATTTATAAAAGGAAAGATTTTTGTGATAAAAGGGGGATTAAGGCTGGGAGATTGGATTCTTATGGTAATTTTAATCTTATGGGCTATTGTGGTTTTAGTTATCTCTTTATCCTTTTTACTCATTATATTAGCAATTTCTTTATTTTGTTTCTGGATGTTTTTGGGATTAATTCTTTTAGTAAAATTAAGAATGGTAATAGTTATAAGTTCTCAAGGTGTCTATTATCAAAGAACTTTAAGCAAAGGCTTCTTTTTATGGGATAGTGTCGCAGATGTTAGATGGAAGATACTAACGACTGAATATACAACATCTATGAGAGTAGTTATCTATTTTTTTCATGGAGAGAAAATAAAGTTTGGGTCTGGACCTTTTATTTTAAAAGAGTTCCCAAAAAAAATAAAGAAGGAGATGTTTTTCAACGTCTTTAAGATAGGCTTTGATCTTAGAAGAAATCAAAATTTGTAATATTCTCAGCCAAATTTCTTTTAAAAAAAAGACTTATATATACCTGTACAATAGTGTAATAATATCGAAATCTAAATATATTCAAATGTAATCATGTCAAAAGTTAAAGTTAATGATGTGAATCTTTATTACGAGATTCATGGAGAAGGTTTTCCACTCTTGATGATTCAAGGATTATCTGAAAATGTATATTGGTGGGATAAACCAATGATAGAAAAACTTTCAAAGCATTTTAAGACAGTTTTCTTTGATAATAGGGGAGTTGGACGAAGTGATGAATTAGAAGGAGAAATCACAGTAGAACGTATGGCAATGGATGCATTGGGTGTTATGGATGGTCTAAATATTGATCAAGCTCATATTTTTGGTCATTCGCTAGGCGGAATGGTTGCACAAGATATAGCTCTTAAATTTCCCGAGCGAGTTAAAAAACTCGTTCTATGTTCAACAAGTTGTGGAGGACCTAAGGCAGAAATGCCTTCAATAGAAACACAAAAGATATTACGAAAATTTTCGATGAGGAAACATACAAGAGAATTAACTGAAGAAGGTATGACTCATATATTTACCAAGAAGTTTTTAGATGAAAATCCTGAGTTTATGAAAAAAAAAGTTGATGATATCCTAATTATTCCAACAGGACCAAGCACTTTTAGAGCTCAAATGGGTGCTTGGATGAGATATAACTCATGTAGAAAATTAAAAAACATAAATCTACCAACTTTAATAATGCATGGTAAGAGGGATATACTAGTTCCTCCCGGTAATTGCGAGTTATTAGCTAGCAAGATACCAAATACTGAAGTTGCATACTTTGATGAAAATGCTCATATTATTCATACAGAAGAACCTGATAAGTTTGTAGAACGTCTAATCAAATTTTTGAAGTAGAAAGTAACAATTATTTTAGGAAATCATAAATTTGGTCAGCAATTATTTTTCCATGAGCTACTGCGTCAACCACACTTTTCGATCCAATCACACAATCTCCTCCCGCTAATACATTGGGAACATTAGTGAAGAATTTTTCATTTACAATGAATCTGTTCGACTTAGTAATTTTAAATTTATCTTTATCAAAGCCACTTAGGTCTATTTCTTGACCAATTGCTTCAATAATGTAGTCCGCTTCAATGTTTATGTCTATATCTTCGATCGGGATTGGAGTTGGACGAC
Source organism: Promethearchaeota archaeon (assembly GCA_048941625.1). Lineage (GTDB taxonomy): Archaea > Asgardarchaeota > Lokiarchaeia > Sigyniarchaeales > SOKP01 > Loki-b32. Next base: position 16,679 of record JBHLNK010000030.1, read on the forward strand.
CACTTTCATCTATATCTCCAAGTTCTATTCGTTGGCACATAATCCCTGTAGACTCATCATCTGTGCAATAAAATTCTTTTGGATTTATTAGGAATTCAATATGTATACCTTCATTTTCAGTGTCTGCAATTTCAGCTTTACCTGCTGGCATATGCTCTTTTTCTCTTCGGTATAAAATAGATACATCTGCTCCTAGACGTTTAGCAACTCTAGCAGCATCAGTTGCGGTACTTCCACCACCAATCACTACAATTTTTTTATTTTTCAGATTAGGTACACTTTCTTTAAGATTGTGTTTTTTTAAGAACATGAGAGCTTGCATAACAATTTTTGGATCTTTTCCAGGAAGTTTAAGAGATTTAGCTTTCTGAGCACCGATTCCTATAACAATTGCATGATATCCCAACTCAAAGATCTCATTAATGCCAAAACCCTTATCTACACTTTTATTTGTTATTATTTCAATCCCACAATGCTGTAAGTTTTCTATTTCAGCTTGCAAAACTGATCTTGGCAACCGAAATTCAGGAATTTCTGTTGTAAGCATTCCTCCAATTATATCATTTTTTTCAAAAATAGTCACCTTGATTCCATATTTCCTTAAATAGAATGCAACAGTAAGACCAAGAGGACCAGATCCCAAAATAGCAATTTTTTTACCTATATCTGGTTTGCATTTGAAATAATCATCAAGAGGACCATAATTATCAACTAAAAACCGCTTTATTGTAGGTATTTGAATCGGATCTCCTTTTATTCCAGCAGTACAATGAAGTTGACAATAACCAGGACATACTCTCTCAACAGATCTGGGAAATGGATAGTGTTTGTAAATAATCTTGAGAGCCTCACCGATTTCACCATCCATTACATTTTTAATAATTTCTCGGGAATTACAATGCGTAGGGCAATATTTCATACAAGGAGGAGGTTTAACTTCCGGATCACTATTTTTATAACATTGATGACATCGTTCACATTCTTTGATTACTTCCTCTAAGCTTAAGTACCCTAGATTAACCTCTTTAAAATTATTAATCCGCTCTCCAGCAGGTAAATAATGCTGTTCTACTGCAATTCTACTTTTTACTACTTTCTGCTTTTTTTCTGTCAAGAAACCTAATTTTGGTTAATTTGTAAGTATTAATTAATTTGATTATCTTTTTAGATCCATTTGATAGTTATAGAATCTATAATTAGAGGATAATTTAAGATTTATAAAAATTTAGGTTTTAAGCCTTCCAATAATTTATTACACAGCCTTTCTCATTCAAACTAGGAAAAAAAAAGAAAAATTATGATATTTAATTTTTAATCTTAATTTTCGGTAGACTCATTTTTATCAAACCTGCAATTAAAGCAACTATTATGGGTAATAATATGATAATGTTGGTAAATGGAATATTTTGACCTGGTATAATTGCTGCTTCATTATAGAACATATAAATATGCCCATCTGTATCACCTGTAATTATGTAAGCTCCGTTATCTGACATTGCAATACAGCTAATCGCTCCTTCTGCTATATAACTCCATATAGGTGTTGAACTTGATTTCTCGAAGACAGAGATGTTATAATCATGATTTCCTACGGCGATATAATTTCCATTCGCTGAAATTGCAACACAACGAGGATTATCTGCATTACCAAACTGGTCAGTCGCAGTATAATTCCATAATGGAATAGAACTTCCTATTTCAAATAGATAGACTTTGTAATCCAGTCCTCCTGATACGATATAATTTCCATTAGAACTTATTGCAACTGTATAGACTACGTCATCCGCTGAGAATGTCCATAATGGAATTGAACTTGTTCTACTGAAAAGATGAACTTTATTATCACTGGTCCCGGCGACAATATAATTCCCATCAGCGGAAATGGCCACAGAAGTGACAAGCCCTCCTGCAGTATAATTCCATAATGGCGTTCCGCTTTGTTTATTAAAGAAATAAAGATGATAATCATTGCTAGCTACAGCTATATAAGTACCATCAGCAGATATAGCTACAGACCATATAGAATCACCTGTTGAGTAACTCCATATCTCTGTCTTTGGTGTTGTTTTAGAAGTATTTAAAAGAAAAACGGTTCCACCATCAGATGCTGCTACAATATAATTCCCATCTGCAGAAATTACACCATCATTCATAAGAGATCCTGTCGAGAATTCCCAAATTGGAGTTTTTGGATCCGTGATTGAATTATTTAAAAGAAATACACGTTGACTGTCATCAACTCCTGCAATATAATAACCATTAGCAGAAATATCAGCAGAATAGACACTATTAGGAGCAGTATAATTCCATACGGGCGTTTTAGAACTAGAATTAAGGTTATTAAATAAATATACTTGATTATCTGCGGAGTAGGTACTAGCTGTGACTAATCTCCCATCTGCAGAAATAGAAACAGAGCGTATTCCCTCAGTGCAAGTATAATTCCATAATAGAGGGTTATTAGGTGCACTCAGTTTAAGTGATTCCTGTTTCATTGAGCCTATATTAAAAGTATATGTATGAATGAAAAAGCTACTTACGAAAGAAACGCAAAAAAGCAGTAATAGAATCGAGATAATTATATTCTTCCACTTTTTACTCATAGTTTATCAGTTAAATTTGTGATTGGATATATTGATATAATAAATTACTTCCTGTCTATTTTAACTTTGAGTATTGTATATAGAATATCTTTGAATGAGATTAAATCATAGAAATATTAATTCATAAATCCATTTAGATTCATGTCTTCTTTCCACATACATGACAAACGGTTTCTCCTGGTGGTAATTCTGCACCACAATGTTTACAAATCCGCTCAGCATCTAATTCTATTTCAAAGTCGGACTGCTTCTTCTGTGGTTGACCTACAGGAGCAATATCATCAGGTGGGTTGGGAGGTTTAAAAATAAAAGGAAATGGAAATTCTTCTCCATCATCACTCCTTATTGAGTAGTTGTACAATTTTCGGAGTTCCAAACAAATAAGTCCTAAAGGAGCATTTTTTTCTGTGATTACGATTAGAAATGCCTTTGAATCCAAAGATTGTATAAGAAGATCTCCATCAGAGGATTCTATGAGAATCATATCAATTTTATTTTTACCCCTCTCAGCTTTAGTTTTTTTAATCAATGAAAGAAGTAAAGATGTCATCGCAGCAAATCTAATCTCATCCATTTCTTCAAGAAAATCAGATTGAATAGGTACACCTTGTATAGAAATTAATTGTAATCCTTTTATCTCGGGAATTTTAATAAACCATTCACCAAAGTTATAGTATAAACTATCTGAACTTAACTCGCTGTCTATTTTCCTTAATAAATCCTTCTCGAATTGAATATCTTTTATTATAGATTCGACAGGAAGGAATATATCTCCAAAATCCTCGTTTAAATCATTTATTCTTTTTCTAAAGTTAAATTTTTTTTCAATAAGCTTAAAATTGCCGAGATTCTTTTTGCATTTACTATATAGTGATTCTAACATTATATATTCATCTGTAGAAACGGCAATTGAATAGTTCGGATCAATTTTGGCAATCATCATAAACCCTTCAGTATTTTTAACGTAAAGGCTTTTAAAAAATTCAATCTCAGAAGCTATGCATAATCGTCTTGCTAGATTAATAATTATAGGGATCATCGCTGCAACTTTCACCTCAACTTTCTCCTGCTTTAAAGAAGATGCAAGAGGTAACCCACTATTATTAGCTAGTGCTACAGCTTTTACTGAAGGATCAGATTTCAATAATTTCTGAACTATATCATTAATATTATCGTTATTTATTAATTTCTCATTATCTTTAACTTTCAATTTATAAATATTTGAAATTCAACCTTTAGGAATTTGAGTAAAACTAGATATAAATATTTTTAGCTAGACTAAAACTAATTTCAGAGGGTTTGGATTTTAATATAGATTTTATTTTCTCAAAACACAGAAATGTCTAATGGGAAATAACATACCTTTCACTTTAAATATTTTAAATCAAATTCAATGGTATGATAGAAGCTTTTTTACATGAAATTAATAAGCAAATAGCTTCTAATATAGAACTTTTCAAACAAACCAAACTTGAAATTTTCAAACAACGTATTGAAAGTTTAGAGGCTAAAAAAAGAGAGATTATGAAAAGTATCTATTGTCAAAATCAAAATTTGATTTAATTCTCTTTCTGTAAATAATAATTTGCTAGAAATTACAAGTAAATTGAGAGAACTTACCAGTAGAATTTGTATCATAACTTCTGAAGTTATTTAAACAAAGTAATTGTATATAATAATTGGATTTAGATCAGTTATCAAACTTGATCATATTACCAAACATTAGGTGGGGAAAATTAAAATTAAAAACAAAAATAAATCAAGTATATTCATTTTTGGGATAATAATCGTTCTTTTGTTAATAGTTACAGTTAATTTTAGTTATAACATTTACACTTATTATAAAAATCAAAATTATAATTATGGGTTTAATTTAAATGGGGTTAATTTAAAAACCTCAGTACCATCGGGGCCAATTCATGTTAATGATAATGATCCAAGTGCCAATTGGACTGTTGCTGAAGCTACTGGAAAATGTTCAGGTAATGGTACGTATGATGACCCCTATGTTATTCAAAATTTTGAAATAAATGCTGGTGGTTCAGGAAGTTGTATATTGATTGAGAATTCCATGGCTTATTTTAGGATTGAAGGATGTACACTTTCTAATGCTGGGGGGTCATTTGGGGATGCAGGGATTACTTTAGATGATGTAAGAAATGCCCAAATTGTTGACAACGATTGCTCATTTAATGATGTAGGTATTCTCTTATTAGGAACTGACTATAGCAATATTACAGATAATACAGTGAGTATTAATGATTATATTGGAATATGGGTATTTGATTGTGATTACAACAATATTTCAGGAAACAATGTATATAGTAACAATAATTATGGGTTTGAAATAAGATATAGTACAAATAACTATATATCGGGAAACACCGTAAATTATAATGAAATTGGATTTGCTTTATGGGCGGGATATGGTAATAATGTTTCAGGAAACTCTATAATTGGTAATAGCATCTACGGAGTAAGGTTACATGATAGTCATGAAAATATTATTGGAAATAATATAAACGGTAATGGTGAAGCTGGGATTTATACATATCAAAGTTCTGCTAGTGACATTATGGGAAATAACATTATTAATAATGAAATAGGCATTCATTTATGTTCCTATAATACAATCAATAATGATATCTCTGGCAATATTATAAGTCTACACGACACATATGGAATTTATTTAGATGGTGTTGAGTATAATAATATTATCTCTAATACAATTACTAATAATCATATTGGAATTTATTCACGTTCCAGTGAAAACAACGAGATTACAGATAACAACTATTCTGGCAATGATCAGGATATTAGCTACTATAATCCACTTCCTCTTGAACTTTCAGCATTACTAATGGTATCAATAGCAGTGATTGTTATTGTATCAATAATCATGACAGGGACAATAGTTTATGAAAGGAAAACTCATACTTCCTTTCCTGCAATGGGTACTCTTTCATTAATTTTTGATATAATTGGTGTTTTAATAGTAGCATTCACATTTAATGTAGATTTCAGCGGAACTGAAATGTTCAATGTACTTGCTGCGTTACCCTTTACAGGTATAGGTTTGCTTATTGGTTATTTTGGGTTTCTTTCTAAAAAAGATAGAAATCCCACTTTAGTTGTTTTAGGTGCAATAATTGGAGCTATCTTCTCTCTTATTAGCTTGTGGCCACTTCTCCTTTTATTGGTAGCTGCTGGAGTTTGATAATAGCTAAAATCCTTTTTAATGCTAACTTTTATACTTTTTTTATAAAATGGATGGTGTAAATTATTTAACTTATTTTGTTTCCACATCTCTGACAAACTAATTGACCCCTTGGGATTTGAGCACCACATTTTTTACATAAAATGTTCTTATTTTCTGAATTATCCTCTCCGGACAATTCTACAAAAAATCTCTTGAAATTTCTTTCATATTCAAAAAGAATTAATCCTAATTTTGCTTCATTAGTTGTAGAAAGAGTAAGTACTGCATTGGAACCAGCTTGCAGAACTAAGAGATAACCATCATTAGCTCTTATAAAAAGTTGTTCAAATTCTCCCTTTTTCATTTCAGCAACGGCAAATTTGGCCAATGAGAGCAGAGCAACGCTCATAGCGCTTAATTTGGTATCATCAACTCCTTGTGGAAGTACTGACGCAATTGGTAAACCTTCAGCAGAAACTATAGAAGCTGCTTTTATTTCTGGGTTACTTTCAAGAATTCTTAATAATACTTCCTCAAGATTTTCAGGACTAATTTCAACAAATCTTATCTCTTTATTGGAGATAGTAACTAAAACACCCCTAACTCTAAAATAGTTAACCAAATATGGTTTTATTACTGGAAGTCCCTCGTAAATATCCAAAAGTTCATCATCAAATATTTCTGGTAGGTATTGTCTTTGAATTGTTAGCTTTTTGACAGATTGCTCATGCATTATAGACCTAATTTTTTGAAATGATTCTTGCAGAATATTTTTATCCGGAGAATTCATAGGTAATATATTTTACTAAATAAGTCCTTTTTTGATGTTATTAAGAATTTTATTATTACTTATAATATTTATCTTTAGGTCGTCTTGAGTTTTATTTATATCTCAAAAAATGAAGAAATTAGAATTTCTCAGTTACTGAATCCTTACATCTCTTATTCCTGTATTATTTCTATAAAATATATAAATTTTTAAACTTCCATAGATAAATAAAATCAGTACCAAGGTGGCAAAATATTGAGTGATAGATGAGTCTTTCACAATGAATTTTAAGCCCACAGGGCTAATACCACCTTGTTACTATTTGATATATTTAATAAAGAACTCCAATCAATAATGCATAAATTTATCGATATTGAATTACATAAAGCAATTATTAATACTATTCAAGGTTTAGATTCAGCTGAAAATTTTGAAGAAAAACTAGTAAATATTCTAAAAGAGTTTATATTTAACAAAATAAATAAGCTCAATTCAAAGATTTTAACATTTTATAAAAACCATATAGAGAAATCAAAAAAATCTAAGGATTTCAAAATTACAAATTTAGATTTTGATAACCTCCCTTTAAGTTCTTATCAAGTAAAAATAATAAACCAGAGAAATAAGCTAGTTAGTATCCATGATGACTTAGAAAAATATATTCAAGGGAATTTTTCTAATGACGATTTTAAAAGACACTTAGACGAGTTTATATGCTTCAAAAATTAAGAAAATTATAAGTTTAAGGAAAAGGAGGAAGTTACTGAAGAACAAAAAAAATTGGATAGAAATGAATTAAAATTATCACCTATCATTACAACTGAATTAATTTTAGATGCGATGTCTAAAGACAAGTGGTTGAATATTAGACATCTTATATTTAAATTAAAAATTAAAGATACGAAGGATGCTAGATATCTACAACTTAAACTTAAAGAATTAGAACGAAAGGGAAAAATCCTAGTTGACTCAAAAATGGGTAGAAGACAATGGAAATTAAAATAAAATAGTCATTAGAGGTGCTTTTGATAGAATTTAATATTTTTCTCATTAATGCAATTAGAATACTAGGAGAGGGTGAATCTATTATCGAAGATTTAATAAAAATTTTAATTGAAAATATTGAGAATCGATTAATTTTCTTTGAAAATCCTCTTCAAAATGAACCAAATATAGACAACAGGAAAAAATTATTAAAATTATTGTTTAATCTAAAACCAATACTAATTAAAGAAATAGATGAGCTTAAAAGATCTTCAATAATTAAGAAACAAACCTCCGTTCTTGCCAACATTCTCTCAAAAGAATTAAACTTGCAAAAAAAAGAGTTAAGCAACAAAATTTCTGAGAATTTTAAAAAAGAATACGAAAAAAAAGTTCCCACTAGCTATCTTGGACTGCAAAAGCGATTTTTGGAATCATAAAAAAATAAATATTATAAAAATTGTCTATTAGGGGTTATAATGGCAAAAAAGAAATCAATTGCTCCATATTTCTGTACACACTGTAAATCATATCATAAAAAGGGGGAGATTTATGATGAACATCTGTTATATAACGCAAGATCTGTTATTCAAAATAAGATAGATCAAAATTGTGAATTCGTTTCCGAAGAAATTATAGTTCCAGAAGAAGCTCTTGAAATTAAAGCCCTAGAAAGTGATAAAATTATCAATAAAATTGATCTTATTTACAAAGATTTAGTTAATCAAATCGCTGATGGAAAAGTTCCTTATTTAGAAGTACCCTTGCGTAGAAGAGAAAATATAATTTACAATGCTCATAATAATTACTTTCTAGGAAAAAAAACAAGGAAAACAATGCTTGGAGATAAATATAATGATTTTTTAAGAATAATTAGAATTTCTAGTCTCGTGAAAGAACTACTTGAGAATGATCTTCATGCAACTAAACGTGAAATTTTTTATTCTGATGTTAACCTATTCGAAGATCAAAAATACAGCGATATCTCAATAGAGGACTTCGCAACACTCCTAGGTACATATCGAGACGATCTACACATTGTTGCTAATGCAAAAGGAACTTGTATTGGCAGTGTAAAACTTAGAGATAGAAATGATATAATAGACCTAGAAGCATTGGGTAGTGGGGGATGGACGATAACATCTATGCTTGATAATATCGAGATAATTGAATCAGATGCAGAATTTATTTTAGTCGTCGAAAAAGATGCTGCTATGATACGTTTAGCTGAAGATAGATTTTGGAATAAGGTGCCTTGCATTTTAATAACCGCAAAAGGTTCGCCAGATTATGCTACTCGAGTTTTTCTAAAGAAATTGGTATCAGAACTAAAAATTCCCGCTTTTGGTCTTGCTGATTCTGATCCATATGGACTAGGTATATTAATGACATATGCATATGGAAGTGTTCAATCTGCTCATGAAACGTCAAAATTTGCCCTAAATAATTTCTATTGGCTGGGAGTTATGCCAAAAGACCTTGAAGAATATAAGCTTGAAGAAACTTGTACCTTGCCGACAAAGAATGAAGACATCAGAAGAGTAGAATACATGTTAAAAGAACCTCCTATTTTAAATCAAAAATATTTGAAAGAACAGCTGGAGTTAATTTTAAAATTAAAGAGAAAAGCGGAAATACAAGCTTTAGCCAGTCATGGTTTTGATTTTCTCATTGAATATATAATTAATAAAATTGTGACAGGAGATTATATAAAATTTTAAAAAAACACGATACAAATTACTATGAAACTCGTCATTCAAACTCAAACTGCCACTCAAGTTAGAAATTTAAAAGAATTTCAGTTGAAAAATACAATTGATAATATTAAATTAAATTTTAAGGGGAGGGTTGAAACACCGTTAAATAATGAACTCTTTAGATATAAACTCCAGAAAGGAGCAGTAATAATTTATAAGAATAAAGGAATCATAAGAAAAAAGAATACTTGGTATGAAATACGAGTATTAACACTATTATCTAAGATTTTAAAAACTTCTTATTATCACCAATTAAAATTGGAATTACCTAATGGACAAGAAACAGAAATTGACGGACTCAACACAGAGATAAACAAAGAAATGGTGGAAATAAAGAGATCGATAATAAACCAAGATTGGATTAATTATTATGAGTCAAAAAGAAAGAAACTTAATATGAAGGATTGTTTAGTAGTAGCTCCTGTATTTGAAGAAAATATTAAAATTCCAAATCATATTTCTTGCTTTAAGTTTATGCCAGATTTAGAGACATCACAAAATTACTATTCTAGTGAATTTTTCATTCCTTCATGGATTAAATCTTATATCTCATCAAGACACATAAGAGTCTTTCTCAATACTGGAAGATGGGTTGGTTTGAATAGAAAGTTAACTCAAACAGCAAAGCATACTCCAGAGTCAAAATTATCTCTATTTTTAAATAATCTAGCAAAAAGAAGTAAGTATCCAATCAAAATTTATTACTCTTTAGCCCCGATGTTGATGCCAGTGGAAGAATATAATGGAAAAGGTCGTCCTCTATCACGTGTTATCGCAGCTCTAGATGTGGATTCTGATCCTCATCAACATATAATTGGAAAAGAAGGCTATTGTTTGGAATGTCTAAATAATGCTAAAGCCAAATCTAATCTTATTTCGGAACGGTTAATCTCTTTAGGGGAAAAATATATAACTTTGTACAGTGGTTCTAAAGGATTCCATATTTATCTATTAGACGAAGATAATAATGACATCGTCAAAGAATTGCCTGAGTTAGAGTTTAGAGGCTTAATTAATTTGCTAAAAGATAATTCCGGCAAGCCATTAACTGACACTGTTAACTTTAATTCAAAAGAGGGAATTTTTGATCTTCATCGCATATTCAAAATGCCAAATTCAATAGATTATGCAACTGGGTTGAAGGTCAAAAAAAATTTTGAAAAAATTGAACATAAAGATAAGATTGAAGCTTTCTAATGAAAAAACCACTAAGACAGTCCTTTTAAATATCATTAAATTTTAGAAATATTTATGTATGATATGAAAGAAGATTCAGCATTGTTATTGAAAAAGAGTTATGAAAGAGGGGATAATATAACTCTAGAAGATGCACAAAAGATGCTTGATAACTCAGAGCTTATTAAACAGCTTTTAGAACCTCCCAAACGTCCTCCAACTACATTTGTAGGTATTAGAGCTTATGAATGGCGTCTATTAGAACTCACAGAAATTCCATTTACGCAAACATTAAAAACTGTTAAGGAATGGCTTGAGATTCTTGTAGATAAGTCGTCTATTAAAGAAGGTTTCGCTTTAGAAGGTAAAAAGGATCATTTACTTGCTTGCCATAATGCAATGATTACAACTATACTTTTAAAGATGGATTATAATGATAAGGAAAAGATTAATGCCGGAATAGATTGGATATTAAAATACCAGTCCGTCGAGAGAGGTAAAGAATGTACATGGCCCGGGAAAGATCTCTACACTCGTTTTGGAGGCTGTATGAAGAAAATTCCCTGTTACTATGGCGTTATAAAGTCTATGATTACTCTTACTGAGTATAAGAAAAAATATGGACCTTCAGATGAGATCAATAACAAGCTTAGTCAAGGTCTTGAATATATTTTACAACATAGAGTTTATAAAAAGCTCTCTTCAAATAAACCAATAGAGGATTCTATTATCTTAAACTTCTACCCATATACTTATAGATCGAATATTATAGAAATTTTATCCCTGCTTAAGGTAAACAATCTGCTAGAAGATGAACGCTGTAATGATGCTAAAGAATTATTAAAGAAAAAAATGCGTTCTGATGGATTTTGGCAAGTAGATACATCATATATGAAGACTGCATGGGTTGATTTTGACATTCCAAAAAAGCTCGGTTTATGGGTAAGTTATATAATCAGTAGATTAAACATTATATAGATTGTAAAACCATTATAATTTAAGATACCAGATTTATTAAAGAAAAATAATGAAAGATAGTAAAAATTTACTCGCATATTGTGGTCTTTATTGTGGAGATTGCGCTGGCTATTCAGGTGAAATTGCTGATGCAGCGATTAAGTTAAATAACAAATTAATTCAGCATAAATTTGAAAAGACAGCTAAGAATTTATTTGCGGAGAAATTAAAAGAATATGATAAGTTTCATGATATGCTTAAGTTCATTTCAGAACTAAAATGTGAAAAGATTTGCCGAGAAAGGGAAGATGATGAGCATAGTTGTAAAGTTAGAAAATGTTGTAGAAATAAAGGGTACTTTGCATGTTACGAATGTGAGATTTATGAAACATGTGAAATACTCCGAATTACAAATAAACAGGAACTATATGGAGATTCTTATTTAAAGAACTTTCAAGCTATTAAAGAGATGGGTTTAGAAAACTGGATAAAGACTGGTAAACATTATTGGTTTGCTGATGATTAATTTACATTAGATTGATACTTTTAAGATACTCAGTTTGTGGATAAGCTAAATAATAAGTGAATTAATACTTATAACTCAATTAAAATTAGCTAATTATTTTATTATTTTTAGTCACAGAATTTTTAATAGTAAATACCTTATTTTTAGCATTCATTTTATTAAATAAATTGATAAATTTGTCTAGGGTAAAATATTGATGTTTGAAAATATGATTATTAAACTTTCAGGAGGAGAAATTGGAATAACCATAAAAGACCTTTTTTCAGAAAAGAGATTGTATACATATTTAGTAGGTGCAGGGATTTCGATGGATCCACCATCTTCCGTGCCTTCTGCTAGAATGTTTGTGCGTGAATTGTTTAAATATTATGCTCCAGAAGACGAAATTGAAAAGTTATTGTCATTAAATTCATTGAGATATGAATTTTTAGTTGAGAAAGTGCAAAATTTGTTTGATAAAGAATTAAAATTCTTGGATTATTTAGACAGAATTAAAGAACCAAATGCAATTCATATTTTCTTAGCAAATATGATAATGCGATATAATTACGTAATCACAACCAATTTTGATTATCTTATTGAAATGGCATTAAAGAAAAAACTCAGTATGTTTCCTGCTTTTCATGAATATCATAAAAAAGTAATGGTTATCGTAAAGAAAGAAGATTATCAGAAAAAAGTCTCTTTCCAGTTCCCAATCATCAAAATTCATGGTTCAAAATGGGATGTAATGAAAGGACGTTCAACAGAGGATTCTTTAATAACTACTATTAGCGCACTTGGTCGTGAAAAGGAAAAAGGTGAAACTTTTGCTATCGAACCTTATAAAAAACCATTAATCAATGAGGTAATCTTTGGAAGGGATTTAGTTATTATGGGATATTCTGGGAGTGATGATTTTGATATAACTCCAATGTTAAGAGAATTGAAAAATATGAAGAGAATAATCTGGATAGAACATGATCAAAACTTAACTTTAGGAAAGGAAGAAATTTTTAAGTATAAATCGCCAGAGGATTTAACAAGACTAAGTTCTCCTGAATTACCTAAATTGGATAGGTTTTTAATTGAACTGGCAGCTAATAAAGATGTAGAAGTATACAAAATTAAAGCGAAGACCATTGATTTTGTAAAAGAACAATTAGGACCAATCTATAAGGAATCCTTTGAATTATTGAAAAAAGAAATGAAGGAGAATTTTAATTTCAGTGATTATATGAAAGAGTCTCATATTATAGCTTCAGCTTCTTCAAAATATAGACTTGCCCATGAAATTTTTTATGAATTAGGAGACACTGATTCTGCAGAGAGAACCGCTCAATTAGGATTAAACAATGCTAATCAAGAAGGTAATGAAATTAATCAGAATTATTACATTAACGCATTAGGGTTGATTTATCTTTCCAGAGGTCAATTTGATGAGGCATTAGTGCAATTTGAAAAATCTCTTAAATTAGCCGAAAAATTAAACTTATATAATGAAAAAGTAGTAGTCCTCTTAAATATAGGCACAACTTTACGAGATAAAGGTAATCTGAAGGAAGCATTTAAGTATTTTATTGATGCTGCTGAAGCGTTGACAGAAAAAACCCCTAGTTTACTAAAATTTTCTGTGTTTAATAATTTAGGGATTATTTATAGAGACAATGGAGATCTCCCTAATGCATTAAAAAATATTGAATCTGCCCTGGAAATTATTGAAAAGACAGGAGATTTATTTAGAAAAGCTTCATGTTTAAATAGCCTTGCTGGAATGAAACTCTCTCAAGGGTTATTAAATATTGCTTTACAATACGTCTCTGAAGCTCTTAAAATCAATGAGCAATTAGGAGATCTAGATAGTATGGCTAATACACTTAATACATTTGGAAACATCTTTAGAACTGCTGGACAGTACAACCAAGCTCTACAATATTTAGAAAAAGGTTATCAAACAGCAAAGAAAGTCCGAAATTTAAATACCCAAGCTTTATTGTTAAATTCAATTGGAGCTATATATTATCAAGCAGGAAAACACGATTTAGCATTAGAAAAATATACTGAAGCACTCAACATCAATAATGAAATTGGTGATTTATCCGGACAAGCTACTTGTTTAAATAATCTTGGAATGTATTATCGATCAAAAGGACTTTTTAATAAAGCTCTTGAATACTTTGATCGATCTATCACTATTTCTGAAAAGATAGGAGAAAAAACACAGTTAGGTATTCGTTATGGAAATAAAGCTTCTATTTATGAGGCTAGAAGAGAATTTGAACATGCACTTGAAGAATATAAGAAAGCACTTAGTATCGAAAAATCATTGGGAAATTTAGAAGGGGTTGCAAACCAACTTACAAATATTGGAGGCGTTTTAGGGGATTTGGGCAAATATGAAGAAACATTAAAAAATTATAAAGAAGCTCTAACAGTTATGGAAAATTTAGGTAATAAACCTGGAATTGCTAGATCTTTAAATAATCTTGGTATAATTTACTATAAATATAGAAAAGATCATGAGAAATCCATTGATCTATTACAACGAGCGCTTGATATATATAAAGATTTAAACATATCGAATTTGATAACAACTACACAAAATACAATAAATACAATCAAAAATCAGTTAAAAAAGTAAACTAATTAATGTTAGTCTAAATAGTGATTCAATCATTTTAACAACTAATAACTATACGCTATTATTAGGCGAACTAATGGAATACTAAATCTTTTTTCGTCTATTTCATAAATGTTGAAGATAAAGAATATTTATTTGAAATCTAAATAATCAATTAAATATATGAAATGGAGCTACTTTTTAATAGGACTAGGATTATTAATCACTCTTAGTATAGTGTTTTTATTAGAATTCTTTATTTTTAATACGATTTATTGGAGTTTCTTGATATCAATAGGTGTAACATTAAACTATGCTCATATTCTTACCCATAAATTAAATTGGGAATTAGATACTAAAAAAGTTCTTTTAGTATATTTCAGTCTTTCCATATCATTGATAATTATAGAATTTATAATAACAGGAAGTTTTCTGTGGAGTTTTTCTTTAACTGTCATGTCTCTATTTTTTGTCGGTCATTATTTAACTAGTGGATTTAACATTCTTTTCAAGCAATTTCACATTAGAGAAATTTATCGTAGTTTACTTAGTTTTTATTTAGCTTTTGTGTATTTTTATATATTGTGTTACATTTTTCTTCAAACAATTAATCAGACTTATATTTTAATTGAATTTAGTTTCATCTTTTATATTTCCGTTATCGCTATGATTTTACTAACCATCAACTCTCTAATTAGAATAGTAGCTGTTGTTTTTCACAGAAGAAAGTATGAAATATTTCCTATAAATAGAATTGAATATGCTGCATTACATTACTTAAGGAAGGCAGATAAGGGATGTCTAAACTTTTCAGAATTGAAAGAAAATGTTAAAGGAATGTTTAATATCTTTACAGAGAATGTTTATTTTGATGATAAGGCAGCAAAATCAAGTATTTATTATCTATGTGGCCTTAGATACGCGGATATTAATAATAATGAAGTTTGTCTTAGTAAATTGGGTAGACAACAAGGTGAATTATGGGATAATGCTATAAATAGCCAAATTAACAATTTTAATAAAATTTTGAATAGAAAAAGCATATTAATACGGTCTTTTTTAGGGCTATTTTTTCTCAGTCTTCTTAAAATTGTTATTGGTTATTTCAATTCTGAATCTTTGTTTGCAGAAGGATTCGAGAATCTGCTTGATTGTACTGCTGTAATTTTAATTGTAATTGGTATTAAAATAAAGAAAGAGAAATTCGTTAATTTAATCATAATAAGTTTAATGTTATTTACAGGTGGTTCTATTTTAATAAATTCAATTCAATCTTTAATAGTTGGACCAGAACCCATTTCAAGTGTAGTTTATATTGTGATAATCGCTATAGTTTCTGTATTTTTAAATAGTTATTTACGAATATTGAAAAATTTTGTAGGAAAAAAAAATAGGAACTCTTCTTTAATTGCCAGCGCAATAGATTCGAAAGTAAATATTATATTATCTATTAGTATTATCATAGGTGCTCTTTTATCATCTTTGGGGACCTCACTTGGAATTGCATTCCTTCACTATTTTGATCCGAGTATCGCAATTTTTGTATGTTTTCTTATTTTTAAAGAAGTTTATGAAATAATTCGGGATCTAATTAACACAAATGAAGAAGAAATTGAATTTGAAAAATTTCAAATGAAATATGAAAAGAATTTTGAAGAATACATAACCAAATGGATTCTTTCTGTTTATAATGATAATCCAAATTTGGAATTAACACCTGAACAATTATCAGAATATTTTCAAGAGTCTTTAAAACAAGGTGAAGAAGTCTACACTGAATTTGCTCATTTTGGGTTATATTTATTTGAACAAAAGGGCATTATCCCTGTTATAGTTGATTTAATAAATGAAAATCATATATCTTTATCAAAGGGAGGATATATCGCACTAACAAAAAGAGGAGCATATTTTTATAATCATTTATATTCTAAAGAATTGCTGAAAGATTTAAAAGATCCATTTGATTTCTTTTTTGAACAACAAATAAGCTTTGATTCTATAAAAGCTAAAAAACTTGAAATAATGGAAAAATTTCGTTCGAAAACTTAAATAGATCATTTTTACTTTCTCTAATTTACCACTAATTTCATCGTAATTACCAGCAGTTTAGAGATTTCACTATCCTGTTTTAAAATAGCCTTTATATATTAGATTTACTAATTAAAATTGGTAAAATAATGATTAAATTTTCTATAGTTTAAATGAAAAAGGAAAAGTAAAATGAACGAATTAAGTGAGATATCTGTAAAAAATCAAGTAATAAATAATATGAGACAGGAATTTGAAGGTCAAAGACCAAATTCTAATAGAATTTTAAAAACTTTGCTGGATTTACGAACCAAAGGGAAATCTCAACAAGTTTCAGATTCTGAATTTTTTGATATAGTCGGAGAGACTTTCAATATGGCACCAGATTTTTTTATGAAAGAACTGTATGAATCATTCATGGTTAAAATTGGCAAAATAATTGGAACTGAAAAACGTCAACAAATGGAAAGATATATTATAGAAAAATTTTGTTTGGATGAAGATGAAAAAATACTCTATGTATGTAAAGCAGATGTAAAACTTACTGAAATGTTGGAACAGGAACAATCAGGTAAAATGAAAGGGGGATTATTTGGTATTAGAATTTCAGTAAGTTCTGGGGATGTTTTTATTACCAACCAAAGACTGATTGCTCATGGCTTTTTTAAAGTAAAAGGCGGTGAAAGTCAGAGATGGTTTGTATGGGGTCCTGGTTCATTATGGATTTTTACAGGGGGATCCAAAAGAAGAGAAAGACAAAAGGAACTTTTCGAATCGACCCCATTTGGATATCAATTTCCGATAAAAAATCATTGGGGTTTAGGTAAGGTAAAACTTTTACATGTAGTTGGGTATAACTTTTTTATAAAAAATCGTATTTGTGTGCTTACTATAAAACCTTTAGATAAGCAAAAAAGAGAGCAACATCTTAATAATATTTTTAACTTGTTACGTAAAGATGTAGAAGAAATTTTAGCTTTAATTCAGGGCATATTTGAATTCGATAAAGGAGAAAAGTTTAAAAAAAGATTTATTCCGAATATTATAAAATCATTACATAAAACTGAAGAATATAATGATCTTTCTGATTTAGATTACTTGAATATTGTAAAAGAAACATATAAAATAGATTCTGAGTTTTTTATGTCTATAATTTATCCAAAAATGATGTCTTGGGATTTCCCATCGTTTATGGAAGTAAAGGATAGCGTAAAAGAAACTTTAATGAATGAAGGAGCCAACATTACTTAAACAGTAATAAATTAGAATATAAAAAAAAAATTATTAATATTTTTTTAAATATTTAAATAGGATATGCAAGTCCGCTAATTTTTCAATAGGTTTAATGATGATGTCATCTGCACCTGTATCTGTTAAGATTTCCTGCTTTTTATTTTTAGAAACAACAGCAGATATCAAAATTATTGGAATTGAACTATACTCATTATGAGCTTTAAGTGTCTGACATAATTTATCTCCATTTATATCACTGGTCTTCAAGTTTATATCCGCTAATATTACTTTGGGAGTCAATTGGTTTAATAAATACAATCCTTCTTCTGCTGTTTCTACAGATTTAATGTTTATTCCATTGGTTTTAAAAAAAGCATCAATAGTTTTCCTTTCAAGTTCATTATCTTCAATATACAAAATATCGATCTTTTTTACGAATCTTACTAATTTTGGTTTCTCAAAATGTTGATTCACACAATTTTCGAGTTCTTCAAAAGCTTCTTTAATATTACTAATTGCTTCTAAAAGACGATCTGGTTCGTCCATAAGGTTTTCCAACATTAATATCAGAAGCTTAAGAGGTGATAATCTTTGCTTTAATTCCACATAAAGTCCATTACCTTCTTCATATTTATCAATGGTTATTCTGATAAATTTGTCAAAATATTCTTCATCATATTTAATTGGAAGATCTTTAGGTTTTTTTTGAGATATAGCATCAATATAATCAATGTTGTTATTAACAAAACTCCTGATTAGACTAGCTTGGTTTTTCGTGTTATACTTTTCCATGAAATCTTTAAATTTTGAATCAAGATTAGAATCTACGTAGGAATACCACTTTACATCCTTCCTTATTTTTTTTGGGGCTTTAATTTCATTATATTGACTAATTTGAATTCACCTTTTTTTTAATTGCAGTCATTTTTGATTACTTCGATAAGCGTGAAAAACTAAATCGTTTTGAGCAGCTTTCGGGATTAAAATTATGAAGTTACTTCCTTTAGATGAGTCTCCTTTTATTCGATCTTCTATCCATATTCTACCCTCACATAAATCTATAAATTTAGCAACAAAAGATAATCCAATTCCCATACTCCGAGAATTTTTACTATTTCTATAGCCTTCTTGAAGTATTTCATATTTCTTAACATCATCTATTCCAATACCATTATCTTTGAACTCCAATTTTATATAAACTATACTCGATTCTATGATTTCTGAGATTAAGACTTCAATTTGAACTAGTAAGTTTTTGTTGTATATAATCGAATTCAGAAAAATATTCTCAAATACATCAAGTAGTAAATCGTTAGCACTTACCTTGATTTCATTGGCAGTAGTGTTGATTTTAATGTCTATATTTCTTTTTGGGAAATTTGCTTGAACAAACCGAACTGCATTCTCCAAATTTTCTAAAAGATCTATTGGTTCCAAAGGCATTTCGTATTCTTCTAATTCAGTGAGATTTCTAAAATTTCTTACTAGTTTTTTTCCTCGATTTATTTGTTCTTCAATAAGGGCGAAATATGCTAATATATCTTCTTTACTAACACCTTCTTTTAATAACATCTCGCATAATTCAAATGAATTACCAATTGTATGAAATAGGTTTGAAATATCATGAGTAAATAAACCTTTAAAGCATTTAGCTCTAATATAGGCTTCCTGATATCGATTTTCTATTTCCAATTTCTGCATAATATTTTCCACTTTTTTTTTTTAGGGCTTATCTTAATATTAATAACAAAAATATTCGTAATATAGTTCCTGCTTCATAACCTTTTGCGAACTTCGAATATTATGAGAAGTAGAAAACTTTCTTAGAAACAAAGAAAATAAAAAAGGAAACCTAAAACCGAAATTTTAACTGGATTTTTTTGTTAATTCATTAATGTGTTTACAAATTTCCTGGGAATTTCTGGTTGAGAAGACAAAAGGTCTACCATCTTTAAGAATTAATTTTAAAGCTTCTCCGAAATCAACATTATAAGCTGTTGACCCATCTAACCCTAGTCGAATTCCCACTCCACCAAAAGTTTTAAAACGTGCTTTTGTTGGTTCGCAGTCTTTAATTATGTTTAAAGGTACTTTTTTTTGATTAAATACACCATATTTCACATCTAATAGCTTATTAGTGAGGATGATATCCAATCCTCGAAAATTCCGATAGAATAGAAAGATAATTAAAGTAACTAATCCACATATAATACCTATAAACGATAATTCTATTGGCTTTAATGCAGTAATTACGAATCCGATTGAAATGATAAGGATCATCACAGAAAGTACGGTATACCTCATAAATTTACCTGCCGGAACCCACTCTGTATATATTATCTTTTCATCCTCAGGGGGAATATTTTCATTACTCATTTAATTCACTAGTTTTATTTTATATCTTTCATCTTACAAAAAATTAGCATAGATTTAAAATTTTTATATAAATAGAATGTCTGAAAATTATTTTTTATTAACCTTCAGAATCGCCAACAAAAACTCCTTAAAATTATTTGTGGGTTGTTGTTTGTAGTATGGGTTTTTTCTTGTATCTTTTTTATATTTTTTATGTATCTTTCGTTTCCAATTTAAAAAATTTTGAGTTTCAGAACCATTCCATACAGCATTTTTGCCTGCTACTTGCTCAAAAATGTATTTTTCTGTGATTTTTTCTTTATTAGTAACTTTATTTAAAGAATTTTTATTTTTTTTCTCTTTTGGTTTATTATCTTCAATTTTTCTTTTCTTACGAAGAGAATTCAAATAAAGTGAATATAGTTTCGTAGGTTTTCCATTATAATGCGAAATTTTTCCAGTTTCAATACGATATTTATTTTTAGTTTTAGCTTTCCATCTTTGAAAAATTTTGGTTTCATTTCCATTCCAAACAGCATTTTTAGAGGTCAATTCTTCAAATATAAAAGCTTCAATATCTACTATACTAGGTTCGGTGTCCTTTTTTGATTTCTTCTCAGGTATTTTTTTCTCTTTTAACGATGGTGATTTTGGGTTTTTCTGAATAAATTCCAAGATTTCACTACAATTAATTTTCTGACCGTTGCCGATTGTAAAAAAGGGGTCCTCTAATGCATCTAGATTTACAGAAAAATCGAAAAATTGATGATTTGAAGGATCAGGACCAAAAATTTTAGCTAGTACAATAATTGTACCATCACTTTTAGAGACGTTGATATGATTATTCACAGTTTGAGTTCTTTGATATAGTGAGAGATGGTTGAAATCTTTTATTTTGTCGATCTCACTTACTTCTTCTTTCTTTTTAATAATTTGGTCATATTTAAGTTCTTTTTTTCCATTAACTAAAACATCGAGAGCAGTCAAATTGTAACCTGCATTTCTCTTTAATGTATTTCTAACAATAAATTTAATAAATTTTCTTATTTGACTCCATTTTGAATTTTTTGCAATACCAATAATCTCTCTTAGACTTTCTTCTGACATTTAGAACACTTTTTAAAACCAATCTTAAAATACCTCAACACTTCCTAGATCTCTATAAAAATGAGACTTAATATATTTTTATTTTTATAAAGATGTGATCAGCAACATCACATTGATTGGACTACTAAAATTTAACATAGGATCTTTAATTTCCTATAATATAAATTAACTATAATATAAATTGAAATTTAAGGATTTGAACATGAATAAGATTTGGTTAATTCATAACTCGATGCATGGAAATTCTGAGAAAATTTCAAAGCAACTTGCTGAGGGTTTGAAAGATGAGTATGATGTAAGTGTGGATAGTATTAAAAATGTTAATCCAGAAGATATTGCTAAAGATGAGCCTTATGGTTTGATAATTGCTGTTCGAATAATAGCATTTTCTTCTGATAAAGAGATACGAAAATTTGTCAGTAAATTAGATGAGGTTATAAAAAAACCAATCTCGAAAGTTGCTTATTTTTCTACCCATGCACTAGGTTGGAAAAAGCTATTTATCAAGGGAATAAAAAAAACCCTTGAAAAAGTTGGTTGCGTAGAAGATATCTGTCCTGAATATCTTGAAATAAAGATGCAGAAAGCTGAAGGCCCTGCTGAAGAAGGTTCAGATGCTAAAATTGAAGAATATTTATCTACATTAAAAGAATTTATGAAATAAAGTAATAAATAATTGAATCTCTTATTTCTCTTTT
>JBHLNK010000112.1:0-9061 GCA_048941625.1 Promethearchaeota archaeon
CTACAGTTACTTGCTCTCTATATGTCTATTGAAAGGGGAATTGATCCTGATTATCCAAGAAATCTATCAAAAACATTAACTGTAGATTAGGTAATTAGAAAATTAAAAAGATTTGAGCAATATGAGCGATTTAGAAGGACTAACTCGAAATTTAATTAAAAAACAGCATTCTGAAAATCAAATTCTTGAAAGGTTAATTCAAGAATATCAAGATTTTAAAGATATTGACAAGAATTCAGCACTTAAATATGCAAAAGCAATATTAGAGGAATGCAGACAAAGCGATATTCAATCAGTTAAAACTCCATTTATAAAAGAATTATTAAATATAAATAAAGCAAATGTCACAATAGGTAAGCAAGGAGTAGGGTGTCGAGGAGCAGGTGATTTTTTTGTCCATAAATTAATTGCTGAACTCTCAGAAACTGATAAAAAACCATTTTTAGCCCCCTCCTCTTTAGATGATGCTGGTGCAATAAGGTTATCTAGTATAACAAGTTTTGATGGAAAGAGATTTGGTCATTACGACTTAATAATAGCTTCTAAAATGGAGGGGATACATTCAAGATTAAGTGATTTTCCTTTTATTTGTGGATTTCATGTTACAAGAGCTGCTTTGAGAGATTTGTATGTTAAGGGAGCAAAACCAATTTCGATTATGGTTGATGTCCATCTAGGTGATGATGCAGATGTAGGAAAATTATTCGACTTTATGGCGGGAATTTCAGCAGTTGCAGAGCTTACTGATGTTCCTATTACAGCTGGTTCAACTTTAAGAATTGGGGGAGATATGGTTATTGGAAGCCGACTTGTAGGAGGTGTTGCTGCAGTTGGAATTGCAAAAGATAAGCTTTTTACTAGGCGCAGAATAAAAAAAGGTGATAGAATACTAATGACGGAGGGTGCTGGAGGGGGAACAATAACTACAACTGCAATTTATTCAGGAAATCATGATATTGTGAAAGAAACAATGAATATTAAATTTCTTGAAGCTTGTGAAATAATTTTAAAGTCAAATTACACAGATGAAATAAGAGCTATGTGCGACGTTACTAATGGAGGTTTAAGAGGAGATCTATATGAAATTAACTACGAGGCTAATTGTGGAGTTAATATAATTGAAGAGAAAGTTCGAAATCTAGTAAATCCACTTGTTTTAAATATGTTAAAAAAAACTGGTGTGGATTATTTAGGAGTTTCTTTAGATTCCCTCCTAATATACTGTTCTGAATCAGTATCAGAAAAAGTAATTACAGATCTTAAAAGAAATAACATTAAATGCGATGAAATAGGTTATGTAGATGATTCAAACCAAGTTTATATAACGTATAATGATAAACAAAGAAAGGAAGTACTCCCAAAGTTTAGAGAATCCGCTTATACTAAGGTAAAACAAGAAATCGGAGAAACAACACCCGAAAATATAAATGAAATGGAAAATAAAATTGAAAGAGCAGCATTAGAAGCGATAGAAAAACGGAAGAAGATAATAGATTTTATTAAGAAAGAACGTGTCTAATTTAGGTTTAACACTTCATTCATCGATCCAGACCTGAAACCTTCAATATCAATAGTAATATAGTTGAATCCAAGATCTTTTAACTTTTTTTTAACCTTTTTTATATTATTTTCTTGCATGATTTTAGGCAAATCTTCAGATAAAACTTCAATGCGAGCAAGTTTAGGTTCATGTAATCTTACTCTTAATTGATTCAAGTTAAATGTATCTTTTAGAAATTTCTCCGCTTCACTTATCATAATTAATTTTTCTTTATTTATAATTTGTCCATATGGAATACGTGATGAATAACAAGCCATTGATGGTTTTGATTGCACCTCTAATTCATAAAATTTACTAATCGCCCTAATCTCGTTTTTATGAATATCCTTATCAATATAAGGTGTAGAAATACTTAATTCTTTGAGAGCTTGCATTCCTGGTCTAAAATCAGAGAGATCATCTGCATTTGAACCATCTAATATAATATCAAATTCCTTTGAATTTTTAATCTTAATTATTTCTTTATATAAGCCTATTTTACATATATAGCATCTATTTTGTGGATTATTTCGGAAATTTTCATCTTTCAATGGATCTCTCTCAATAATTATATGTTTTATGTCATATTTATTAGCAAATTTAGATGCTTCTTCAATCTCTTCCTTTGGATAAAGTATTGAACTTTCAGTAATAAGGAGTGCTTCTTTACCATATTTCTTTGAAAGAAAGGCTAATAAAGAACTATCCACTCCTCCAGAAAAAGCTACAATTATTTTTTTTCTTTTTAAAATTGAAATAAGTGCATTTAGTTTAATGCTTAAAGAGTTGGGTAATTCCATTTTTTTTTTATTATTTTGCATTAGAATTAATTCAATAAATCTCATAAAAAAAAGAAAAAAAAAAGGTTTTGGTTTATGCTTAAAAAAATTAATAGAAATCTGACTTTAATCTTTGGATCTTAACTACTTTATAAAAATTCACAATCATACCAATAAGGATACCAATAATTATCACAATTATAACCCAAAAATAGATGATATAAACTGGATCATTAATATTAAATGGAATAATTGGTATAAGTCCTCCTGAGAAAAAGGAAATTGGAAATATTCCAGGATTATTTAAAAGAACTAAGAAAGTAGGTATAAAAGTTAAGCTATAAAGAGCTTCTATTACAATCATAACTTGTTGACCAGTATAATTTCTGATTCCAATAGCTAATTGAATTAAATTAAATAATCCACTGATAACTATAAGTAATCCGAAAATTTTTAACCAATCCAAAAATTCGGGAACAAAAAGTCCAGGAATTCCAGCAAAAGGCTGTATAATTATAAATAATCCGAATACTAATCCCCCTATTGCCCCAAAAATTAATTCTCCTATGGTTACAGGTTGTTTTTTTCTTAATTCTCTTTTGATTTTGGCTGTTTCTTTTCTTTCCTCTCTACGCTGTCTTGCCATTTCTAATTTTTCTTCTCTTCGCATTTCTGCTTGGATTAATCTTTGCTCTCTCCTTAATTCAGCAACTTCTAATTTTTCTCGTCTAAGATCTTTAATTTCTGCTAATTTTCCTTCTATTTTTGAACGTGCTTCAGTAATAGTCTCTTTAGCTTTTAGTCTAGCTTCTTCTAATTTGATTCTAGTGTATTCTTTAGTTTCATGAAATCCTTTTTCTGATATATGAAAAGGGAATACTAATGCTAAACGAGATGGAATAACCCCAAAATCTTCTGGTAAAAAACCCTCCATTGAAAAATAGACGAAAATGATTGAAATCACTACAGCAGTAATTAAACAACCAATCCACATACCAGTAAACATACTACCTAATACTTCCCACCATGGTCTAAAAAAAAATTGAAAAACTGATACAATTATATTTATAAATATTACAATTATAAAGAAAAACAGCATAGATCTGATATAGAAATCAAAAAGTTCTTCAGTAATATATAATTTTGGCGTTCCTCGAAGTTTATATAGCTTAGCAATACTTTCAGGGGCACCCATTTGAATTAATGCCTGTTGTATGTCAATATCAGAAGGTTCTTGTCCTTGTGCGATAGTTCTAGCCTCATTTAATATTTGAGTTTCTAAATCATTCAAAACTGTCTTGACTTCTTCCTTTTTCAGTTTTAACCATTCAGGGAGTTTTTTATATACTTGCATAAGGTAGCTATTAATCATTTCATTATCAGAATAGCTCATCTAACGACCTCAATTTTATATATATATTATTTTAATTAGTTCTAATATTAATAAGATAATAAAACTAATGGAGTCCATTTTTCAAATACATTTTGAAGAAATCTTAAAAAATAGTATAATATTTAAAGTTCTTTAGTGATTTTTTACCATGTGAAATCAGGGTTAAAAAAGAGAATCGAATTTAACTTTTGTAAAGTAATAAATACAATTACGTAATACCAAGCTAGTGAACTAAACATTAAAATCCATTCAAGAAATTGCCTTGTTAAAGGTGCTGGACATATCAGATATAAAATAGATGCTGTTGATGGACCAATAATCATAAAATACCCAACAACTTTAGGGAAAATTCTTTTTCTTAATACTATTGCTAAACCTGTGAAAAAAGCTCCAAAAGCAAATCCTCCAAATGCAGAGGTGGAGAAGTAAAAATGCAAATCGAAAGGAGAACGATCTAAACTAAATACTCCCACAAAGAACATCCCAATAACTCCAACAAAAAGAAATGCTACTCCAATATAGCCAAAAATCCGTCTGAATAATATAGTATAATGTTCTCTTTTAGAATTATCCAATTTATGGTTTTGATGTGAGCTGTATAGGCGAGTCAAGTTTAAGATTAAAGGAATAATGAAAATTGCACTAATCATACAGGTTAAATCCAAAATAAAAGGAGCTGGTGTGTATGCTAGAGAACCTAAATCGCTTATCCAATTATACCAAAGACTATACCCAAGAGAACCATGAATTACTGCTACAATTATACCTGTTAATAATCCTGGCAAAAATGTAAGCAAACTAATATAAATTGATATTTTAACAATCTTAGGTTTTGTAAGCGTTTTATAAATGTTTTTTCCGTTTTTTTTTAATTTTATGAAAATCGGATTCATAAATTCCAAGTAAGAATTTTTTTGGCCCATGATAATTTACACTTATTATTATTGTAGTATTTTTTTACTAATATTAAATTTATCCTATTAGGGATGTCTAATTCAGAATATTAGTAACCCGTCTCCTTTAATAATTTTATATATTATGACTTTTTATTTTTTTAGTTTTCAAAACATTAATATTTTACATTTAAGGATATAAAAGACAATAAAAATCATATTAAAAGTTTATTAATTTTTAATTTTGAATCATATTGAACTAAAAATTCTTTACCTACTAGTTCCTCTTTTTCAAATTTTAAAAGACGCTCTGAATCTGATGAAATAAAGGAAAAACAGCGATTTCCATTTTCTAATCTTCCTACTACAACGCCATATTCTGGTAAACTTACCCGATTATAAACTATTGTATAAGCTTCCACTGTAAGAATTCCATTTGCTTTTGTTATTGGTTCTGGTAAACTCTTTTTAAAAATCTCATTTTGAATCTTTTCATTGCTATACTCATCCCATTCTTTTGCACCATGTTCTTTGCCATAGATACCGAATGATTGAGCAGTGTTATATCCACCATTCGCTAAAATCATAATTTTCATTGTAGGATTCTTTTGTATAAGATTAACTGCTGAAACTATTGAATGCAATGAATAGCTACTGAAAGGACCTCCAAAAAAAGATAAGCCCCCAGTTATAGTCAAATCACGAGGATCATCCTCTGCTAATCCAATTTCTCTTTTAGAAATTTCAACCATACATGGAAAGCAGCTATAAAGATCAAAAGCATCAATATTTTCTAATTTAAGACCTGCTTGATTTAATACTAGACGTGATCCTTCTCTTATTGCAGGGGAATCACATAATTTAGGACGCTGAGATAAATAGAATATGTTTTTAAGGTCTACACCTCCCATGGGATAAACCCATTTCTCTTGATCAATGCCAGCTCTATCAGCTATTTCTTCAGATGTAATAATTAATGAAGCAGCTTGATCAACATAAAGATTTGCAACCATACGTTTAGTATATGGATGACAAATTTTTCGATTATTCTTTGTCGGTGTTATAATCTCTTCTGCGGTATATTGATTTCTTTCCCACGCATAAGGGTTTTCCGATGCAACTTTTGAAAATTTTTCATAAAGCTTACCAATATAATTTTGGTGTTCTTTTAGAGTTCTTCCACAAGCTGCTCTTAAAGCAGTCTCGATTAAAGCGTAAATATATGAAGGATTATTTAGTTTATATTGGTTCTCAAATTGGCTTAAATAAAAAATTACTGCCTTATGAGCTTTATTCACTGTTTTTGGTGGTGGTTTGGGCCAGTGAAGTGTAGTTTGCCCTTTTTTTGACCTGTACTTTGAATAGGATGCTTCACCTCCTGCAATCAATATAACTTTACTTTCTCCTTTGTAAATAGATCGAGAAGCTTTGTTTACTAATAACTGAGGCGTATTTCCACTTATGGGAGCAATATATTTATTGATAGGACTAATATCGAGGATTTTGCTGAGATCTCTTGGAGCATCCTCATAGATCCAACTTGAGATTGTAGTCATATAAATAGTGTCTATAGCAGGTCGGAAACTGTCTACACCGCACATTTTGAGAGCATCTAAACTAGTTTGTGCTATTAAATGGAGAGGATCATGAGGAACTTCCACATTCTTGTTTTGGGTGATCTGTGCAGCTCCTACTATGACTGGTATATTCTTTTGCGCCATATTCCCAGAAAAAAATGTTGGCTATTAGATAAATAAAGGAGAAAATTCCAATAAATTATTTGAAATCAATATTTTTTATAATAAATATGTTTAATATACGAATTATTAAAATGAGTTTAGCACAAATTAATGATATTAACAAGCCTAATGAACCTTTCTTGATAATTGGTAAAATAATCTCAAAATTTGATGGTTCAGATTGGGAATATGAAAAACGATTATTTGAACAGAAATATGAAAAAAAATACAAAAATGATGAGTTGGATTATACTAAATACATAGTTAATCCAGATAAAGTTATGTATATGGCTTATTCTAATCTTGATTGTGTTGGACAAATTAGAATGCGTAGAAATTGGAATGATTTTGGTTTTATTGAAGATCTTGCTGTATGTAGAAGTTATAGAAGAAAAGGCGTTGGGAATGGCCTGATTCAAAAAGCGATTATTTGGGCAAAAATGAATAATCTAAATGGGTTAATGTTGGAAACGCAGGATAATAATCTTTCTGCATGCCTTTTTTATCTTAATAGAGGTTTTAAAATAGGTGCTGTTGATACTATGCTGTATGCAAATACAGAAAATGCGGAAGAAAAAGCCATATTTTTTTATTTGAAATTTTAAATTTTATTTCTGTATTATTGGATAAATTAAGATATCCTATTTATACTCACACTTTTGTTTTTTATAATTACTTTTTAAAGTTTACTTTGAAGAGAATAGTAAAGTTTATATACTATTCTTAATATAGTATTCACAGAATACTATTTTATTTAAAAATTATATGAAAAACTAAGAAAAATGGAGTTGAAAAATTTGATTAAACGTGTTAGAGAATTAGATTCAAATGCATTAATAGCTTCAAAAGTGTTTAGAGATTACGTTGAGAAGCAAGAAACCGAGATTAATAGAGGTATTAGCTCTCTTTGTATATTATCTATTCTAATTCGAGCAGGTAATGAAGGGATACATGGATATCAGATATTAAAAGATTTAGAAGAAGATACAAATAAAATGCTAGTGATTGAAGAAGGTACTTTATATCCTATGCTGAGGAAGTTAGAAGGTGATAATATTATAACATCTAAAAGAGAGGAGTCAGGCAGAAAGAGAAAATTTTATTATGTTACAGAATATGGAAAAAAGATATTTAACCATCTTGCAGGGTTTTACAGTAAATTAACTGAAGCTATTGCCCCACTTTTTGACGTAAAAGTCAATTTAAGTTCGGAGAAGTATTTATTTTGTCCAATGTGTGCTAATAAAATTGAGCTAACAAATTTAGAACTTCGATTTTGCGATGTTTGTGGTAATAATATAGAAAAAGAATTAAAAGAAAGAGGTTTAAGAAATGAATGAATATGAAATGAATAGTATAGTAAAAGAGTATCTAAAGGAAGTCGAAAAAAAATTACCTGAATGGCTAAAGGAAAAAAAGGAACATAAAGAAATCATAGTAGAACTTGAGGAGCATATTTGGAGTAGAGCTGAAGAATTATCTGGAATGGGTCAAGCTACAGTTAAATCTATTCGAATGGCGATATCTCATATGGGAACTCCAGAGAATATTGCGAAGGAATATAAACGCCGTGGGACAGCAAAGTATTATATTAGTGAGGAATTATGGCCATATTATCCAAAAGCTTTAGGTGGCCTATTCGGTTTGGTGGTTGTAGTAACACTTATTACACAGATCATAGATATAGTTTTTGGGAATGCTGGTTTTGGGGAATTTGTTGGAAATATATTTCAAGGAATGCTAATTGGAGGTTTATTTTCCTTTACAGCAGTTACTTTAATCTTTGTTGGTTTATCAATGGAAGGATATTTTCCTGAGGATTTTAAATCTAAAAAAGAGTATGAAAAATATAAGAAGCAACTTGAACTAGCTCGTGAAGAAGGTATTCCTGATTCAGAAATAAAGAAAATGCCAACGAAACCTTTTATAAAACCAGTAGGAGAAATTATAGGTGGGGTACTTGGAATTATTTTTGGAGTATTCTTAATTACACAACCAATTCCTGCCATAACAAGTCTAATTGACCCAGAGTTTCTTTTATATTTAGAATTTGCTGGATTATTCTGTTTAATTGAAGGTGTATTAGATTTAAGCAGAGGTTTAATAGGAAATCGCCAAATGTTTGCTCATCAAATAATTCATGGCTTAACAATTGGTGTAAAGCTTGCTTCTATTTCAGTTATAGTTATGATAATGAATCGACCAGACATATTCCCTATTTTAGTTGTCGAATCTGGGATTCTTACAACTATACCACTTGCCGCCGAATTTTATGGGTTATTTAGGGGAATTGCTGCATTGTTAATCGTATTAGTGACATTAAGTACAATTGAAGACATGTATAAAATCTATAAAGCTGAAAAGTACAAAAAATAACACAATTTTTTTCTTTTTTTTTATTAATCAATATTGTGAAATAATAGTTTTTGATAATTTTTATTTTGATTAATAAGAGACATGTGTGCTACTCAAATTGATTAATCTTCAATCAATCATAAAAATATAAGGAGATTAACTTATTAATAAAATTTTGTCTAAATTTATAAGAATTAAGTAATCTTTTATGAGCTATATATGGGAGCTAATAAAGAAGACTCTATACAAAATAGTTTAAGAAGATCTTTTGGAATTCATTTAACTTCTAGTGAAATCTTTCTGAAATATATCTTTCCGGAAATTCAAGAAAATTTATGGGATTATAAATGGATTGATTTATA
>JBHLNK010000031.1:0-38158 GCA_048941625.1 Promethearchaeota archaeon
CCATTTAAACATAAAATTAGATCAGCAGAGTCACTAACTGATTGGTCAATAAAAAGAGATAATAGCTACCCTGTTAGAGAAAATTTCCCCTTACCATATTATGGATATGAGGAAGTTGAAGTTATCTCTGGAAATGGTTCTGTATGTGCAGGACATTATACACAATGGTTAGAAGAAAGAGCACCCAAAATTGCTGAAGAAATGAAATCTAGAGTTCAAAATTATGATAACCTATTTAGTCTTTATTGCGATGAAATCCCAGGAGAATTTTACAATACTACATGGGTTAAGGAAAGGACATTAGCTTTCCTTGAAAGATATTCTCAAGGAAAAATGGGAGACAAACCATTTTATTTACATTGTTCTTTCCCAGATCCACATTATCCTTTATATCCTCCTGAAGAATTCCAAAACCTATATACCTCAGAAGATATCATCCTTCCTGATAATTTCAATGATATAAAGAAACTATACAACCATGAGTTTTTAGGTTATCACCTTAAGAATCCCCCTTTCAAAAAAGCTTTTTTACGTGAATCTTCTGAAGAGGAGGTCCGTAAGTTAACATTATTAACGTATGCTGCGATATCCAATGTTGATTATAGTATCGGGCAGATATTAGCATCTTTAGAAAAATTAGGATATTCAAAAAATACAATAGTAGTATTCATGAGTGACCATGGAGACCTAATGGGAGATCACGGCTTATTATTCAAAGGTCCTTGTCCATTTAATGGTGTTCTACAACTTCCCTTGATTTGGAAAGTACCAGGACTTACAAAATCCGGTACTTCTAAATCACTAATAAGTTCAATTGATTATCCAAAAACTATTTTAAATTTATTAGATATATCTGAGCAATATCATCCACCAGATATGCAAGGATATGACATGACGCCAATATTAGAAAATCCAAATAATAAAATTCGAGATTGTATCTTCATAGAGAATGATGAGGAAATTGGCACTCTTACTGCTAGATTACGCCATTTAATTACTGAGAATCACAAATTAACAGTATACAGCAATCTATATGAATTTGGGGATATATATGACCGAAATGTTGATCACCTTGAGTTAAATAACCTATGGTATGATAAAAAATTCAAGGATAAGAAATTTGAGTTGGTAAATAGATTATTACATGAAAATCTTAAAGCTCAAAGTCATTATCCTAAAAGAATAGCAGGGACATAAGGTTTGTGAACTATTATGAGTGAAAAGATGAATGTTTTGTTTATAATAACAGACCAACAACGATATGACCATATGAGTTGTTCAGGAAATCCAGTTTTAAAGACACCGAATCTTGATAGACTTTCGAATGAAGGAGTACATTTTACTAATGCATTTTGTTCAAATCCTATGTGTATGCCAAATAGAGCAACATTGTTAACAGGATTATATCCTAATGTTCATGGAGTTCGAAGTAATGGTATGATTTTATCTAAAGATGTTCCTACAATAACTCAGACTCTATCTAAAAAAGGGTGGCACACCGCAGCATTTGGAAAATTGCATCATCAGTTTAATGTATATCCATATAAGCCTTACTACATATCATCAGAACGTTTCCATGATTGGGTTTTTCCAAAAGAAGGAAACTATCCCGTCCTAAATAATTTTCCGATTCCGTATTATGGGTACCAAGAAGTAGAAACGGTTTTAGGTCATGGAGCATGTTTATGTGGTCATTATCTGGATTGGCTGGAAGAAAAATCACCCAAACATGCTAAAAAAATGCGAGAAAGGTGGAAAACAATTGATAACTTTTTTGCTGTTTTTACTGAACATGATCTACCAGTAGAATTATATTCTAGTGCTTATGTGTCTGATCGAACTATCACATTTTTAGAAAGATACTCAAAAGGAAATTATGGTGATAAGCCATTCTACATTCATTGCTCTTTTCCTGACCCGCATCAACCTGTTTGGCCTCCAGGGAAGTATAGGGATATGTATCAACCTGATGAAATCGATTTACCTGATACATTTACCGACCTTGAGAATCTACGTAATCATCCATACTTAGCACCATATATTAATGTAATGCCTGGTGCCATGTTAAGAGAAACAACTGAAGAAGAGGCAAAGAAATTTATTGCTTATACTTATGGAACACTTTCATTAATAGATGATAGTGTAGGACAGATTTTAGCGGCTTTGGAAAAATTTGGTTTAGGAGACAATACCTTAGTTGTATATACTAGTGATCATGGAGATTTAATGGGAGACCATGGGATGCTTTTCAAAGGACCATCGACTTACATGGGAGTTTTTCATATACCTATGATATGGAAAGTACCTGGACTTATAAAACCAGGGATCACAGATGCTTTAATAAGTTCCATTGATTATCCTAAAACTCTTTTAAATCTCTTAGGAATAAAAGAAAAAAAGCAATCCCCAGATATGCAAGGTTTTGATATGACTCCTGTTTTAAAAGAACCTGAAAACCTTGAGGTTCAACCAAGAGATTGTGTTTTCATTGAAAATGATGAGGAAATTGGGATCCTTGATGTAAGGTTGCGCCATTTGATAACTAAGGATTATAAGTTAACAATTTATAACAACATTGATAATTTTGGGGATCTATTTAATCGAAAAGAAGATCCACATGAATTAAATAATTTATGGCACAATGAAGATTTAAAGCATATACGATTTCAATTAGTAAATAAACTACTACATGAAAATCTAAACGCCCAAACAAAATATCCTGAAAGAATTGCTGGAACGTAAAATTAACCTTTCATTATTCTTTCAAAACTTTAAATACTTCATTGTTTAATATCTATTTATCAAAACGTAATTAAATAAAAAGCAATGATTTATATGAGTAAAGCTAAAGAAGTTACAAAATTTACAAGCTTTGTCATATTGTTAGCAGCATTTATAGCATGGATGCATGATGGATATTCATTAGTTATGATAACTCTATTAGCACCTCAATTAAAAACATTTTTTGGGGTAACAGATGCTGCGATTGGACTTGTAGTATCATTACAATTTGTATTTACTGTACCAGGTGCAATTTTATTTGGCGAGTTAGGTGATCGATTTGGGAGGAAAAATGCTTTAATTCTCTCTATAGCCTGGGATGCTGTTTTTTCATCCTTAACATCATTGGTTCCAGCGAATCAATTCATATTATTCGCTATAATGAGAATGATTTCTGGTTTGGGTGTTAGTTGGGGGCTCTCTTTTTCTTTAATTTCTGAACATTTTTCTTCTAAAAGAAGAGGTGCAGCTGGAGGATTAGTACATTCAACATTCGTAATAGGGTATATTGGAGCAATTGTTACAACATTACTAATAAGTCAATGGCAATATTGCTTTCTAACAGCTCTCTTTCCTATTCCTTTTTTAGTCCTTTTCTGGTTTACTCTACCTGAATCAGCTATCTGGACGGAATACGATCATATTATGAAAGAAAGGAAAGTTAAGCAAAAATTAAGAATTAGGGAACTTTTTAGTAAAAAGTGGTTAAAGTTAACTCTATTACTAATTCTTCTTTTTTGGTTAGCTGAATTAGCTTATCATTCTTTAGTAGATTTTGCTCCCACCTTTTTTCAATACTTATTTGCCAATTCTGGAGTTGTTACTTATGAAAGAGCTTCAATGCTCTTCATGTTAGTTCTGATGGTGATTGCAGCATTTGGATTATTTTTCTTTGGTTTTCTAAGTGATTATATTGGTAGGAAAAAGGCATTTTTTGTTGATAATTTAATAGGTATTTTTGGTGGTGTTTTATTTTCTGTATTTACAAAGCTTATTTTTGCTGATAATGTGCTATTAGTTTCATCAGTGTTTATCACACTTGGATTCGGACTTCATGGAATTTTCGGAGTTTGGTCTTCTGAACTATACGACACGGAAATAAGAGCTTCTGCTAATTCAATTATATTTTCAGTTGCTCGTGGATTAGGAATAGGAGGTCTTCTCGTAGGAGTAATATCTGATGCTCTTAACCCATTTAGTGCTGACCCTTTTTCGAATCCATTTATTTCTTTACAAGCATTAGGTACTGGCATGCTTCTATCCCTAGCTGCTTTTGTGGGAATATTAGTTGTACTTTATTTTGTACCTGAACCAAAAGATAAGACTATAAAAGCAGTAAGTGAAAAAACCCTTGGATAAAATACTTTAGAGTTGAGTTATCAACTCTTCTTTTTAATTTTTTATAATATTTAATTTTATAAACCATAAAAAAAAAATTACTTATAAATATGTAAATTAATTTATAAATCTAAACCAGGTTAAGGAATTGCAGGATTTATGTCATTAAAATTTAGTAAGTTTAAGAAGAGTTTAATTATCTCAATAATATTAGTCATATTGTTCTTCATATCTAATCATGATTTTTCTTTTTCACATGCTCAAATAAATGGTAATCCTTTTTCATTTTCCTCTAATTTTGAATTTATTGAATATTGTCAAATTGAAGGAGTGCAAGAAAATGTTAGTTCAATAGATATCGATTTACCAGAACCAAATTGGACGATTTCAGATATACAAGTAAATTTTTCTGACATTAGTCTAGGAAGTGAAATAATGACTATTGAAGAAAGCGAAACAGGATTAGAACAAGTGTGGAATAAAAATAGTGTGTTTAGAAACCTTGCTTTAGGTATGCAAATTGAAATTTTGGAAGTAACGGATTTACTTGGAGTTTACATTAAAGGTTATATAACACCAGAAGCAAATGAGACTATTAAATTCCAACTTCAAGGATATGACGAGATTAATTTTAATCCTAATGGTACAATCTATAGATCTATCGATTTGAATATGT
This sequence comes from Promethearchaeota archaeon, assembly GCA_048941625.1. Lineage (GTDB taxonomy): Archaea > Asgardarchaeota > Lokiarchaeia > Sigyniarchaeales > SOKP01 > Loki-b32. The sequence goes on from JBHLNK010000031.1 coordinate 4,796, forward strand.
CTACATCTCTTGATTGGTATTATCAAGATTTTTCTTCAAATCCTATAGCGCTTCCAATTGGAAATTATTCACTAGTGATGAATGGAACTAGTTTACCTACAGATGATAAAGCTAAGTATTTTTGGCAAATAGACAATTTAGATCCTGAAATTCCTTTTTTGCATACATCCTCCTACATAACTTCCTGGGATATCGGTACAGTAAATTCAAGTCTATTATGCAAATTGAAAGTTTCTAAACCAAATCAATTGTATTTTCCTTCAGAACTAAATATGACAGCTCAGTTTAATGGAGATAATTATCAAATAATTGATGGATTAAGTAAAGGGGATGGAATCTTAAACTTATCCGATTTAACTTACTTTTCTGAGGAAATTGATTTAAATATTCCTATCATGATTAATCAATCTCTTATCTTAAATTACAATTATAATTTTTCAGTTAATCTAAGAAATAACTTTTCGACTATTGGATCTGCTGTTGTCAAAGAAGATAAAAATGATTGGTCATTACTACCAACAATCAATCGAATTACATCAAATTACTATGTAAAATTCAATTTTCCAAAAAATTGGTATAATTTAACATTGTATCGGAAAACAGGGTTAACTTGGGAGAATGTTACAATGGGTACAAATATAAATTTTGATACTAGTACTTTTATCATTCTTAATAGTACAATATTGGATGGAGCTGAATTCAAAATTACTGCAAACTCACCAAATACTCTTTTTAGCATAGGTCTCCCCGTATTAGAATGGCAACCAGGACAAATGTTAGAATTTACCGTAAACACTCCTAATGTCGTAGGAAATTTAACTTTCTTTTTAATCAATCCTTTAGATTTTGGCTATGAGAATCCGATTGACATAAAAGAAGATGTATCTGGATCAATATACTTCTCATATGTTATCCCCTCCAATTCACGTCAGGGGACGTTTACAATCATAATTTATTGGAATAATCATACCGATGCAGGCATTCAATTACAAAACTTTCAAGTAAACATTCCTCCTTATTTTGATCCAATGTGGGTTGTAATACCGATAATTGCAACAATTGGTGCTGTAGTTATTGGAATTTTTTCTTATAGAACAATTAAAAAATATAGAATTAGAAAATTTGAAGAGGAGCAAAAGATTTTCAACAAGTGTATGGATGTGTTAAATTTAGATTATATTATTGTTTCAGACAAAAAATCAGGTTTGAATGTTTATCAACAAAGTTTCAAAGAAAAACAAGTTGATGCAGCTATGATCTCTGGTTTTTTGCAAGCAATTCACTCATTTGGAATTGAATTGATTAAAGTTGAAAATACCTCACAAACGATAAAATTGGAATATAAAGATTCGATAATCATTATGACTGAGTTTGTCAACCTTAGATTAATCCTTATCATGAAAGAACCTCCATCTGCAAATTTCTTTTATGCCCTCGAAGATTTAGCTTATGATATCTATAAATATTACGGTAAATTTGTAGAAGATTTTACAGGTGATATTAAACCTTTCAAGTCTATTGAAAAATTGCTTAGACACCATCTTAATACGACTATTACTTACCCAATGACGCTATCAAGAATTGAGAAATTAGCAAAAGTTCGAATAAGTCCTGCAGAGAGAGAATATATAAATAAAGCAACTGCGTTTATGAAGAGAAATTCTATAGATCATTTCTACTTGACCTCTATATTACATGAAAAAGAATGTAATCCTAAAGATTTGGAGATTATATATAAACTTCAAGAAAAAAATATATTTCAGTATACAGAATAAAAAATCTAATTTTATTCTACTTATTTAATGATATTGGGCAAATTTATACCCAAATACTTTATTTATTGAATTTTTACTTATAGTTTGATTAAAAATAGATCATTTAATGGAATTTTTTTGATAATTTTAGATTATATGATTAAAATTTAAATATCCCATTTAAGATTATCATAATAATTATTTTAAAAATAGCATTATTTCATTACCGAAGGGAGGTATTAAATGAATAAAGCATTAAGAAGAAGACATTTCATATTGTCATTTTTCATTATATATTTTTTATTCTTAAGTATTTTAAGTTATCCTAAAAATTCATATGCTCAGGCTAACGGTGAGACATTAAATCCAAGCTCAGAATTTCAGCTTACTGAATTTTCAGAACAAATAGGGACTAACGGAAGTATCAATACTATTAAATTCCCGATCGCATCAACATCATGGAACGTAACTAATATTGAAATGAACTTCACAGATATTAGATTAGGAAAGGAAATAAAAACAGTAGAAGAAACAGGAGATAGTATAAAGTTAATCTCTTGGAAGGAGATAAAAGGGTATGGTGTACAAATAAATATAACTGAACCTACAACAATTTTTGCAGTGTACATTTATACATATTATATTCCAGTTAATCCCTCACTTCCTGTTTATGTTCAAATACAAGGTTATGATAATCCCAGCAGAGCGCCTAATAATACTATTTTCACATCAACTAATATTAACATTTCTGAAATTCCAAAATGGTATTATCAAGAATTTAATTCACCTGTAATACTTTATCCAGGACAATATTATTTAGTAATTAATGGCACCTCCCTTGGATCTCCTTCTGATAAATCAATTTATAATTGGTTTTATAACCAAAGTAGTACTAGAAATCCACTATTACATACTGCTGTTCATGATGGTATTGATTGGTCTGAAGAAGCTGAGGGTAAACCATTTCTACATAAACTAGTTGAAAGAATCGATAGATCTTTTACTCCTGATGAAGTAAATATGACTTTAGAAATTGAGGGTTTTCAGTACCCAGTTGAGTCAAATGGAAGTCTAATAGTTACAAGAAATTTTAATCCAAATACCGAGCTATTCAATATTCCCATTTTCAATAATCGCTCAATAGAATTATTATTCAATCTTAGTTATCATATAAAACTAAAAAATATTAAGAGTACTTTAGGTTATGCTTTGATTCAAGAAGGACTCCCAATTAATTGGACAATCGAACTTAATCTTCAAAGATGTTTTTGTAATTATTCTGTAAAGTTTATATATCCTAAAAATTGGTATAATTTGGATGTTTTTAGAAATTTAGGAATAGGTTGGGAAAATATATCCGCTGAGACTAATATAGATACATTTAATCACCTTATTTATATATTAAATGATAGTATACCAGAAGAAGCAAGTTGGAGATTTACCGCGAAATCTCAAAATTTACAACCCTCTCTAAATGTCCCTAAAACTGCATTCAGTTCTGGACAAGAAATACAATTCTCTGTTATTGCACCAATATTCCCTGGAAATCTTACTTTCAGAATATTTAATCCATTAGGATTTTTAGCTCAACCTGAAATTATATATCAATTTGAATCAATTGAAACTGTTGATTTAATTCTAAGTCACCAACTTTCAAGTAATCCCTATGCAGGAATTTACAAAGCCTACATTTTTTGGTATAATGGAACGGCTGCAGGAGTAATTACACAAGAATTTGTGATTAGTATCCCATTTACTTTGGATCCAGCTTTTATAGCAGTAATTGTTGGAGTGGTCGCTTTCATCTCTGTATTCAGCTTTACTACGTATAAGCTTGTTAAAAATTCTAAAAGAAAGCATGATGCTCACAGACAAAAGATATTCAATAAATATATGGATGTCTTAAATTTAGAATATTTCATTATAATCCACAAGAAATCCGGTTTAAATGTATATGAACAAATTCTTGCAAGTAAGACTGTTGATGCATCTTTAATCACTGGTTTCTTAGAAGCTATTCGAACATTTGGAATCGAACTTACTGGTGCTGACGAGCAATCTCAGACAATCAAATTAGAATATCAAAAATCTAAAGTTTTAATGTCGGAATTTAAAAGCTTTAGAATTTTGCTAATTATGAAAGAGAATCCATCTCAAGATTTTTTAGAATCAATAAAAGAGTTATCCTATGATATTGATAATAAGTATGGAAGACAAATTGAAACTTTTAAAGGAAATATCAGCCCTTTTTCAGGTATTAGAGATTTATTAGAACAACATTTACAGACTTCTTTGATTTTTCCTCTGGAAATAACTGAACAGAATATCAAACTTAAATCTGATGAAAAATCAATGGTAAATCGAGCTAAATCAATAATGAAAAAGAAAAATACAGATTATTTCATTGTTACTAATTTGCTCTCAATAAAGAAAGGATTTTACGCAAAAGAAGCTGAAATCATACTCAACCTTATAAAGAAAAAGATTTTCCAACCAAAAATCTAATTTTTATTCATAAAAATTTAAAAAGATAAAAAAAAAGAATTTTTTTTAATTTTTATTCAGATTTTTTTCTCCAATAAGCAAAATAAACGATAAGAAGAATAATCGCTACTGGTATGCCAAGGACAATTACTATCCACATTACGGTCAAGAAGAAAGTGCTTATCCAAAAACTATAGCCAAAAGTACCAAAAGTGGTGTAGAATGTGCCATTTACGCCATGATATATACAATATGCTATAAACATAAAAAAACCTCCTCCTCCGCCTCCACCAGCAGTTTTAGCATTTTTAGATTTCTTTTCTCTACTCTTAAATTCTTGTTTTTCTTCTTCAGGTAATCTACGCCAAAATAGATAACCTCCTACGCCAAAGAATAAACCAGCGGGAACTCCTATAAATAATAGTTCCCACAAAAAGATAAGAACGCAGGAAGCTAAAACCCAATCGAGATTCCATTGATCAAACGTCGCTGCTCCATATAATCCAATAGGAGAAGAATTAATATACCAAAATATTACAGTAATAGCTCCAAGTATCAAACACACTCCAGCAATAATAACAATCATAAATACTTTCCAGTGTTCTTTGATCTTACCAGTCCAGAATTTCTCATCACTTAATTCATTACTATTTTCCATATGAATTCCTCAATATTTGTGTTAAAATTTTGTATAAGATATAAAGAAAGCTATTTAAAATTTACTAGCCTTATAAATTAAAAGAGATCATAAACATATCCAAAACCATATATCTTATTTTGAAACTGACAAATTAATATAATGGTATCTCTATTTAAATTATAAGGATAAATATAATTAAGTTCCTAATTATTTGTTAAATTATGAATGAAAAAGAAAAAACACCATGTTGTCAACCTGAAGATGTTATAAATATATTTGAACTAATTAATACATTAAATAAGAAATACGAAAAATTACAGCGTGAAAATATTCAGGAATTAGAACTTACTCCAACTCAACTCTTTATTTTAAGAGAATTATGGAAAAGCGATGGTCAGCAATTTAAAGAACTAGCAGAAACTTGTGAATGTTCTAGATCTACAATTACAGGTGTAATAGATACTATGGAGAAAAAAGACTTAGTTTTTCGTGAGTCACATCCAAGTGATAGACGAGGTCTTCTTGTTAAACTTACAAGAAAAGGAAAAGATTTAAAGACTCAAACTCCTCGACTAGAATCGATGGTAAATGGGTGTTGTCCAGAAATAAATGAAGATGAAATAAAAAAGTTAGGGCAATTGCTCCAAAAGCTCCTAAACTCTCTCATTTCTTTATAATATTTTTAAAATCTCTCTTATTTTTAACATTCACATTAGTTAGGATCTTAATAATAAGAAACGAAACTTTTATATAGTTAGGAACCTAACTATCAATTAACTAATTAATAAATTAATGAGGTTGTAAAATGATAGAAAAGGATGAAGAAATCAGTACTAGTACTGAAGGATGTTGTGCAGATGAGAGTAAAAGTGATAAAGATAGTGCTCAATCAAAAGAAGGATGTTGTTAAAGTAAAATAATATACTTTAAGTATATACTTAAAACATATTATAACATAATTTTTAAGAGGGTCAAACAATGAATGTTATGGGCATATCAGGGACTCCTAGGAAGAATGGGAATAGTGAAATTCTCTTACGGCATGCGCTAAAACCCTTCGAACATAATGGATGGAATGTTAAAACTTTTCTTTTAAGCAATATGGAAATTAAACCTTGCAATGGGTGTGACATCTGTAGACAGACTGGTACATGTATTATTAAGGATGATATGCAAATGATTTATGAAGCATTTCGATGGTGTAATGCAATTATAATCTCAAGTCCAGTTTATTTTCTGAATATTAGTGCTCAATTACTTGCCTTACTTCAGAGACATTATGCCGTAGATGCCGAAGATCCTTTAGAAGGGAAAGTAGGTGGGGCTATTGCGGTTGGTGGTGATGTGTCAGGAGGTCAAACATTAGCAATTAATGCTATTTATGCATGGATGCTCTCATGTGGAATTATTTGTGTTCCTGGAGAATTTTGTGGAGTAAAAGCTGTAGCTGGTAAGCTAGGCGATATTTTAAATCAAGAAAAACGGTTAAAACAAGCAGAAATTCTTGGATTTAATATTCTAAATGTTGCAAAAGAATTAAAATCTATCAATGGATTTAATACATACCCAAATTATAATAGTGAGCTGTGAAGAATATGGCTGTAGTTTATATGCGGAAATTAGAATTAGAGCCAGAAACATATGATTCAAAATTTACTTCGCTTACTAAAGGAGTAAATATTGAAATTCATAATTGGATATTAGAAAGAATCAAAGTAGATGAGAAAATTCTAGAAGTAGGTTGTGGTACAGGTAGTCTCGCAGTAAAAATAGCAAGAGCAGGCAATGAAGTATTAGCTGTGGATAGAAATATAAAGATGATTAATACTGCTATAAAAAATTATCCTTCGGAAATAGATATAAAGTTATTATATCAAGTTGCTGATGTTGAAAATTTGCCTACAGCAGATAATACTATAGATGTGATTGTTAGCACATTTATGCTATCAGAACTTAGACCCTTTGAACAACAAATCTTTTTAAGAAATGCTTGGAAAGCTTTGAAACCGAACGGTCGGATGATTATTGCTGCAGAATTCGTACCGTCAGGTTTTTGGAAGCTATTCTTTAATATAAAACGTTGGAGGTATAAAAAGAAATTAAGACGACTCAAGCTACCAAGTACATTTCTAATAAAGTGGTTTTTTCAATATTTAGAACCTATTGGATTTACAATTTCAACGATAAAGAAGTGGCAACATGGCTCAATTCAAATACTTGAATTAAAAAAAGTTGACAATTTAGATAAACCGGGGTATTATAGACCAAAACCTAAAAAATACAGCGGTGTAAAATCACAATTAAACATATATAGGTGCATTTTTACAGGACAAGTTGATCCTATACCAATTGAGCCTGGTATATATCAATCTGGTAATCCTAATGAAAGCTCACCTATAATTGTAACTGCTAATTATGCTTATACATATATTAAAGTAATGCGTGCTCTTAAAGGATTAGATGCATGGGTATTATGTGTCGATTCTAGGGGTATAAATGTTTGGTGTGCTGCACGAGGTAATGATTTTGGAAATAAACAGTTAATAGAAGCTGTTAAAGCTACAGGTCTATCAAAAATAACTACTAAAAAAACTTTAATAGTTCCTCAACTTTCAGCAGGGGGAATTGCTGCACCATTGATTAAAGCTGAAGCACCAGATTTCCCTTTTAATATCTTGTTTGGACCTGTATGGGCTAAATATATACCTCTATACTTGAAAGAAAGACCTTCAAAAAAACCAGATAAAATGAAATTAGCTAATTTTACTTTATCACATCGATTCCGAGCTGAGATTACACATACTACATTTTTGATTCGAAAAATCTTTTTTTTGCCTACTATCCTTTTACTTTTTTCATTTTTAGTATTAGGTTTTTTAGATACAAGATGGTTTTCAGAATTATGGATCATTGGTGAATTATGGCTCTGGATAATTATTTCAAATGCAATTATAGCTATACTTTTCCCCATTACAAACTTTACACGTAGATTTATCGTTAAAGGGATTGTTTTTGGAGTTATAAATGTTTTATTCTTCTTTGGGATTTCTTGGCTCCTTAATTACTCATTACTCTCTATTCTATTGAGTAGCATTTTTTATTTTTGGTTAGCATTTTTTTCAACAATGTCATTTAGTGGTTATAGTATGGCTACTAGTCCTAGAGAAATCCAAGATGAATATCCAACCTTTAGCAAAATTAATATGAGTTTATTGTTAGTTGGCCTTATAATTAAGGTATGTGGTTTCATATTATTTTTAATAATTTAATGTAAAACAAAATAAATAAGAAGAAAAACTAATATAAATAGAGAAAAAAGGTGGTAAAAATAACATTAAAAACATCATCAATTAAGATATCCATTAACCTTCCAAAGATTTCGATCAATCCCGATTTATGTACTGGTTGTGGGATATGTGGTGAAGTCTGTCCATTTGGACTACCCAATCTTAATAGTGAAGGGAAATACGAAATATATGAACCAGAACGCTGCACAGAATGCTCTGCTTGCAAAAGAAATTGCCCAACTATGGCAATCATGTTACAAGAACGAAAAGGTTGTGGGTGTTTATGGAACGCACGAACAGTAGCAAAAAATCCGCAGAATAGTAGTTGTTGTGGTTAAAATTTTTTTAAAATTATTTTAATAATTTTTTTTTCTCCTTTTTTTTTCTAGAAACTTTTTTTGGATCAAAATATCCATCTCAGCATTCAACCAACATAGCTCATCGTAGGTGCAACTTGATTTAAAAACTTGTTCAGCCTTTCTCTTGATATCTTCAATGGATGGCATTTCCATATTTATCTTTAGGATGCGTTCCGCAAGAAGCCAGCAGAGTTCATCGTAATTATAACCCTTCAAGGAAAGATAATATGCTGCTTCTCGTATATAAGTGTTTAAATCTAATCTTTCGGTTTCTTCCTCAAAAGTTTCTGGTTCTGCAATGGGTTCTACTTTTTTTTCGGGTTTAACTTCTTTTTTTACTGTAGGTTGTTGAAATTTAATAAATTTAATTGCTTCTATTGGTTGTTCTAGTCTTTCTTTTGGTGTAGATCCTCTGTGAGCTATTAGTTGGTGCAACCATTGGGTAACTCTCTCTTCAACTGTGACTTCCCTCTTTTGAGGAATACCATCAAGCCCAATTGATTTGATACTCTCTGGTGGTGTTTTGAATACAAATTCAGGTCTTCTTTCTACCGTTTTACCAGGAATAAGCCCTTTTTCTAAATCGTGCATCATCGCTAAAAATGAACCATATTCTCTTTTTTGTTTCATAATGAGAATTTTTGCTGATCCGCCATGTTCCTTATCTAATCTTCTTGCGATATCTGCAGTGGTATCTTTTTTAGATTGTTCTACTTCATTTCCAACCCAAATAAAGATCGTGTTTTTTTCTTCATCATCTACTAAATACACATCATTATCTTCAAAATTTAAACGGTTTATCTTGATTAATTCTCCTTGATCCCCAACTTTTAATAATTTCATAGTTCTTACAATAAAGTATATTCTAACACTATAGAAATAAATATCTTCTAAGTTTAAATCTTTTTTGCTTGTTATTTTTTTTTTATTCTTAAAGCTTTCAAATAGAAATTAGATATTTTTTATATTTATTTTCCTTAAATTTTTTAATATGAGCTTTATTATATTTTTAGAAATTGTATAAAAATATAAATCATTGAAATAGGATTAACGAAACTATGGAAGAAAAAGATACGACCATTAGAGAATATGAAAGAATAATTGATGAATTGAGGAATGAGAATGAAAACTTAAGAAATAGAATAGTCAAATTAGAAGAAGAGAACAACAACCTCAGAACTATTCAAGAACCAATAAAAGAAGTAGCAACTCCAAAAGTTCAGTATGAATTAAAGACTCCAATGATGGAAAATGAAGTGACAGTTTCAACTACAATTTTCTCTCAAGATACTCAAACACTTGAAATGAGTAAAGGGCCAATAGTAGAAGGATTTTCAAGAAGAGAATGTCCTATATGTGGAAATACTAATAAAGCACTAATTCATGAAATAATAGACAGAACACATATAATCTCAGCTTATCCAAGAATGTATGGCAAGAAATATAAGTGTGGACAATGTGGACGTGAATGGAGAATACCTATGGAAATGTGAAAATATGTAAATTTAATTCCGAAGAATAAAGGTTCTGATAGTATAATTCTTAATTGTCATTCTATTTTTCATTAAACATGTTCGGTTTTATATTTAAATCTTGATCTACTTTTAAATTATTATAAATCAATCTGAGATGAGAAACTTATGAGTAATCAAAATCTTAAAAGAAATATCTTAAATTTAGAATCTTTACTAGAATATCAAGAAGGATCTGTAGTGAGTAGAGCTCTAATAAATAAAGAAGTAGGTACTGTAACTTTATTTTCTTTCGATAAAGGAGAAAGTTTGAGTGAACATACAGCCCCATTTGATGCTTTAGTATTTGTGTTTGATGGTAAAGCAGAAATTTCAATATCAGGTGAGAAATTTATATTAAGTAAAGGTAAAATGATAATAATGCCTGCTAATGAACCTCATGCTTTAAAAGCATTAGAAAAATTTAAGATGATGTTAATTATGATAAAATCATAAAGATTAAAGAAAAATTTTTATTCCTATTTGTTATTTAACAATTATGGAAGACAGTGATAACTTCAATGACGATTTGGAAGAGCAATTAGATAAAGCTTTCACAGCTAATGAAAATAAAAAAGATGTTTTTAGTATTATACAAAAAGAGAAAGAATCATTAAAGAGAAAAGAAAATCGAATCAAATTTAAATTTAGAAGCAAATCTTAGTTTTTTTATAAGTTTTAAGAGATTTTAGGTATTTGAAATTATTTTGAATCATCAATTTTTCTTAAAATGATACGGTTAGAAAAAAGATATAATAAAAATGTTACAATTATAAAGAAAATTGATATAATCAATATAATTAGATACACATAATTAATACCAAAATTATTGGAAAGTGGAACAAGAGTCATTGGGACTAAAGCAATCCCCGTAAAGTAGCTAGCGGTTAAAGATCCTGCCAAAGCACCACGATTTTTTGGAGATAAAATTTGACTATAAAAGGTTATCGTAGTAAATAGAATTCCTCCTGAAAATCCTGCTAAGATCCATCCTATTGATAAATAAGAAATCTTTTCCTGAACTGTTATATCTCCGATAGATAACAAGATCACCAAGGAACAAATTAAAATAAATGAACCTATGATTAAGGGGAATTTTGCATCTTTTTTTTTTATTATATTTCCTGATAAAATTCCAGTTATAGCAGCTCCGATACCTGCTAAACTAAGTATTATTCCAATCAATGTTTCATTGAAAGTATGGCTTTGTGTTAAAGTTATTGATGTGCATATATTTATTGCTATATAAGTATGTGATATTAAGAAAGCAGATAATATCATCAATATTATTGGTAATCGACGCCATTCTTTCGAAAGTTGTGTTAAAAAAATTCGAACACCTGATTCAATTGTTATTTCTCGATGAGAGTTCTTTCGCAAGATAAAATATATTAAACAAAAACAAGTTATTACAATAAATAGAATATATATTGATTGCCAACCGATTAATATCATTTGCGATGCAATTAATGGACCTAAACCGACTCCTAAATTAGCACTGGCTCCCAAATATCCCATTTTTTTAGGAAGATTTGGACTATTTGTAATATCTGCCATTAATGCTATAAGAACAGGGTTTATAAACCCAAAACCAATCCCTCCAATTATATTAGCAATAACGTACATTATTAAATTGAAAGAAATTGCCGCGGTTAGCATTGCAATTGCAAATAGAATTAAACCACCAATTAAAACAGGGATTCTACCTTTCACATCTGAAATCGCTCCAGAAAATAGCTGAGTTATGGCAAAAGGAAACATAAATGCAGGAATAGCTATCGAAATACTAGTCTGAGTCACTTGAAAATAATCAGAAAGTACTCCAAATAATACATTGATTATATTTCCTGTCAATGGCCCTAATAAAAATAGTAAAAATATAACGAATTCAAGCCATCTAGAATCAATTTTAGCTTCTTCTTGGATTGCTTGATTCATGTTTCTACTATTGGTATTTATTATTTAAAGTATTCTTTTTTAATTAAAAGGAGAGTTATATAAAATAGGCTTAAAATTTGAAAAAGACATTATTTTTAATAAATTTAGAACATGTTAGTAATTAAAGAAGCTATTACTCAAGACTTATTGGAAAAAACTCGAGAAATTTTCAAAGAATATTCCAATTCTTTAAACATTGATTTGAGTTTTCAAAATTTTGATGAGGAATTAAAATCATTACCTGGATATTATGCTCCTCCAGAAGGAAGCATTCTTTTAGCATTTTATAATGAAAAACTGGTAGGATGTGTAGGTTTAAGAAAGTATCAATTTGAAGTTTGTGAAATGAAAAGACTATATGTTCGTCCTAAATACAGAAAAATGAAAATCGGGAGTGAATTATGTAATGCAATAATCCTTAAAGCAAAGCAAATTGGATATAAAATTATGCGATTAGATACTTTACCTTTTATGAGTGAAGCGATATCCTTATATTTCAAATTAGGATTTAAAGAAATTGAACCTTATCGTTTTAATCCAATTGATAATTCAAAATTCTATGAACTTAAACTTTAATTACTTGATTACTAATTAATGTAATCTTAAAGTAAATCTCTTTGGTAAAAATTATATTAAAAACTTATAGAATTAAAATATTAGTAAGGAAAACAATATCTTTATATTATCCCTATAAAATTGTTGATAATGTGATCAATTTTAATACAGCATTTAAAAATCATTTAAATTATAAACATTAATACAAAAAATTGTTCTTAAAAATGACAATAATCCAAATTTTTGATGGAAATGATACAATTGGAGGAAATAAAATATACATCCAAGAAAAGGGTCAGGGTTTTTTTTTAGATTTTGGAATGAATTTTAAGAAGTATGGAGAATTTTTCCAAGAGTATATTTCTCCAAGGAGTATAAGAGGGATTTATGATCTCTTTAAATTAAATTTAGTTCCTAAACTAAATATTTACCGAAAAGATATTATACCCTCAGATATTGATCTTTCATTGCTTCCATCATTAGATGTGAAAGCAATATTGATATCTCATGCTCATATGGATCACTTTGGAAATGTTGGTTTACTTGATCCTTCTTATCCAGTTATAACATCTCCTATTACTTTAGCTTTGCTTAAAGGAATTTTGGATACTTCTAGTGTAAAACTTGGTTCTGATGTTGCATACTACTCCATTAAAAAACCTAAAAATGACAAAAAGGTTTTAGAATCTGATAAATACGTTTTAAATGGAAGGAACTTCATAACTACTGAAAAATATTCAAATCAGTTGAAAGAATTTGTGGAAACAAGCGCAAAAAGTGGGAAAAAATATAACAAAGCAACTCTTAACAATTTAAACGCTTTTTCATCAAATTTTGAAATAACTCCTCTTGAAGTTGATCATTCTATTTATGGTGCTACAGGATATATTCTTTCTGGAGATACGACTATAGCTTATACAGGAGATTTTCGGTTACATGGAAAAAAAGGCAACAAAACTAGAGAATTTATTAGGAAGGCAAAAAATTCATCTGTCTTAATAATTGAGGGGACTCAAGCTGGCAGAGGAGATACTCAAGAATCAGAGGATTTAGTATATGAGAATTGTCTTAAAATATCGGAAGATTCTAAGAAACTTATTGTTGCAGATTTTTCAGCAAGGAATTTTGAAAGATTAGAATCCTTTAAAAAAATAGCTAAAGCAATAGACAGGTCGTTGGTAATTACTGCCAAAGATGCCTACATGCTTACTGCACTTAAAAAAGCTGATGGAATAGATAGACTGAAGGATACATTAATTTATAATGAGTTAAAAACTAAGTTTAATTTCTGGGAATCAGATATTCTTGCAAAGGATGTAGAAGTTAATTATATTGATCCAACTGATATCTCCAAAAATCCTGATAATTTTATTCTGTGTTTTTCTCTTTTTGATATTAAAAACTTATTAGATATAAAATCCTATGAAGGAACATATATTTATTCTTCATCAGAAGCTTTTGAAGAGGAAAGTGAATTCGATTTCACTCGGTTGAATAATTGGTTGAAGTTTTTTAATTTCGAGATTATTGGTTTTGAAATAATTGAAGAAGGTGAAAAACAGAAACCAGTATTCACAAAAGGATATCATGCTTCAGGTCATGTCTCAAAATCAGATTTAGTTGAAATCATGGAAAAGATTGATCCTGATATAGTAATTCCAGTACATACTGATGATCCTGAATGGTTTAGTAGAAATTTTGATAATGCAATTCTTTTAAAAGATAATGAAAAATATACAATTTAATCAATAATTTATTATATAGCAAAAATTAAATTGAAATATTATGATGAAAAATAAAATTAAATTAGGAGCATATTTATTTCCTATGCCTGTAGTGCTTATTGGAGCAAATGTACACGGTAAACCTAATTTTGAGGCACTTGCTTATACAGGTATAGTTGAATCTGCACCTCCGATGATTTCAATTTCTTCTTATGAAAGTCATTATACAAATATTGGAATAAAAGAAAACGGAACATTTAGTGTTAATACTCCCACTGAAGGTATGATTGAAATTTTAGATTATTGTGGAATCTATTCAGGGAAAGAGGTGAATAAGTCCGAGTTATTCGATGTTTTTTATGGGGAATTGAATAATGCACCAATGATAATGCATTCACCTCTAAATCTTGAATGTAAAGTCATGAGAATAATTAATACGAAAGATATTAGTGGAGCTGAGGAGGGCCATGAAATTTTCATTGGTCAAATAATAAGTGCCTACGCAGATGATTTTTATTTAGTAGATGAAAAACCTGACATAACAAAATTAAATCCAATATTATATTCTAGTAAGAAATATTGGAAACTTTCTAATAGCATTGCAAATGCTTTTAGTATAGGAAATAATTACAAAAAACAATAATCTAGTTGCTATACAAAATAAATAAAAAAAAGGGAATCTGTAAGATGTAAAATACTTACAAATTTAAGTACAGAAACTCATTTCCTATATTTCATATCTTCCAAAATTCCTAATATTTATAACATTTACTCTTTTCGTTTAATTAATATTTTAACTAATTAATAAAAAGATTTTCGACCACGACTACTTGTTCTTGGTCCTTTTTCAACTATTTTAACGTTGCTTGCTTGAGGACCCTTTTTTCCCTCAGAGATATCATAGCTTACAATATCGCCTTCATAGATAATCTTAAACTCACCTTCGTCACCTTGTATCGCAGAATAATGAACAAATATATCAGCAGATCCATCATCTGGGGTAACAAAGCCATAGCCTTTTTTCTTATCAAACCACTTTACAGTTCCTTTTCCCATTGATACAACCATATAATTGTATATCTTTGGTTAAAATTGTACCAATTAAGTTTCTTAAGGAATATAAAGTAATAAGTTTATGTTAATTTTTTTTCAACTAAATCACTTATTGACTTCCCAAACTATCAAAATAAGATATTTAATTAAGGATCAAATAATTTATATATTCTTTGAACATCTAAATTAACATTAAATCATTTTTCGTTTAGTAAAGGTAGTAAATTTATGATTTATATTTGGTTTATTGTATCATTTCTGGGTATGTGTGCTATGATACCCGTCCATTTTTTATCAGTTGAACATTTAAAACTACATCAGAAATATGGAGATAAGAAAGGGACTAAAATTGGAGATGCTTTAAGTATTATTTCAGGATGGATTTTTTTTTTATTTTGGTTTGGAGTATGGATCTCACCTCAACCTCGATTTCTTATACCCTTTTATGAAACTCTGATTTTTTATATTCCAATCATAAATTTATCGATATCATTATTGCATTTGATAATATCTCTCCCATTTATTATAATTGGAATATGGTTTGGAATTGGAGGTGTAAGAAAGACAACCTTAAAGGTTGCTGAAACACATAGACCAGAGAAAGTCATATCAACAGGGTTATATTCAATAATTAGACATCCTCAATATTTTGGTGGTGTAATAGCGCATTTTGGAATTACAATTTTACTTTCTGCTCTTTTTTCATTGTTTATCACTCCAGGTGTTATTATTTTAAACATTCTTATCTCTTGGAAGGAAGAAAGAGAACTTATTAAAGAATTTGGCAAAGAATATGAAGATTATATGAAGAATGTCCCAATGTTTCTACCACGACTGAGAAAACAAAAAAAATCTTTTGAATTCTAATAACATATTTGATTAAAAAACTATTTGAGTAAAGCACTATTTTTTTTTAACAATTTCAAAAATATAGAGATAAATCTATAATTAAATTATTGTAAATAAACTTTAAATGAACTTTTTCAAAAAACAATCAACAAAAGGATATCGAGCTTGGCCAGTCTTTTTTTTAGCATTTATAAGACTATTTTATGTTTCAATTTTTGAAAGAGCTTTATCAAATTATCTATTATATGATATTGGTATTAGACCAAGTATTTTGGGTTTTATTTCTTCGACAGGAGCAATTACTTATATTTTTGCTCCACTTTTAGGGCAGTTTATTACTAAGAAATTTCTAGGAATAAGGAATGCTCTGATCATGACTTCAATATTAACACCACTTTTAACTGGGCTACAGATTATTTACCCCGAAGCATGGTTTTTGATATTATGTCGATTTTTACTTGGATTAACTCTTGGATTTTTTTGGCCCAATTGTCTTAATCTATTAAGTAAATGGCAAGAATCGGATACTGTTGAAGAATCAAAGAAAAATTTTGCTTCTTTTAATCTATCATGGAATATTGGTTTTATTAGTGGACTTATTATTGGTTTTATATGGGCAATTTCATGGAGTGATTTTTTTGCTATGATAATTTCTTGGATATTATCATTTCTTTTGATTCCTGTCAGTTTTTTTATTACACAGGAATCAAAGTCAGAAATTTTAAAAGAGGTGGTAATTTACCAATCGGAGGATCCTCTTTCCCATTTAGACATTAAAGAAGATCTAAAAGTAAATTTAAAGACTCCAATGATTATTTACTCTATTCTATTCTCATGGTTATGCGTCATATGTTTAACAATATCGAAATCTATCTTTATTTTCGGATATCAATTTTATGTAGATAATCTATTATCTGATGAATTTTCTTTTCTCACATACCTTATACAATGTGGCCTACAATTGATGCAATTAATTGGATTGACCTGGATTAATTCAATGGGAATTTACAAAAGAAAAATATCTTCAATGGTTAGTGTTATCACTATTGCTCTAGTTGGATTCACTATTGCTATTATTGGTAATATTTGGTATATTTCCATCATTACAATAATTATCGGATTGCCATTAGGCTTAATTCATGGAGTAGGGCTGAAAATTATGCTGGAATATGGGACAGCAGAAAATACTATTAAGTATTCTACAATAAATGAGGTATTAGTTGGAATAGGTTTTGGTTTAACTCCAATTATTTCTGGATATGTCATTGAAGTTTATTTATTTGGAATACATTGGTTTTTAACATTTTTTGGGCCATTCATTTTTGTGCTTATGTTCTTTTATTCACGAAATATTAAAAAAAAAACATAACCAAGGAATTAGCGGAACACCATCAGAATTTCCACTATTCATAGACTATGCTTTCTAAATGATTTATAAGTTTTAGTTCTAAATCTGGGTTGGTAGGGTAACCAAACTTCGTATTATTAGAAATTTCTTTTCTAAAATAATTTTCAAGATCTATTGAAGGATCCTCTTTTTCAATTAGTTTATTTATTTCGATCTCATTATCTACGACATTCAATAACGACATGTAAATCATTATACTTATTGCCTCTTCTAAATGCCTAGCCCCAACTACAAGAACATCCCCTCGACAAAACAAATTGCCATTGTAGCTAAAAAGATTTGTATTCCCCCACTTTTTAATCCTGTCTTTTAAGAAATTTAAAACTCCAAGAATTTCTAAAGGCGATTTCTCTTGTTCAAGATTAAAAAAAATTCCACATTCTGCCTTCTTTTCATAAATAGTAATCAAATTATTGATTTGAATTTTTAATTTAACCTTTAGTGAAGAAGAATTATTTTTTGACATTCTACAACATTTTTAAATTAATACAAGCTATTATGTTTTTCTAGGAATTGAACTAAAATGTAAAATCTAATATTCAAAATCAATTTTTTTAGATTTAGCTTAAAATAAATATATGCTACTAAAATGAGTAAGTATCTCCAACACAAATTTGCTTAAATTGATTAGGGAAAGATTTTTTAATTAAATTTATATTCCTTGAACAGTGACATGCTCCTATTAATTCAATATCATTCAAATATGAGAATTTCTTAAATCCATGAAATCCTCCAATAATCACTTTAATTTTGGTAATTTCATTTGCTTTTATAATAAATTTTTCAAGACCTGGATGAGCACAACCAACTAAAATGATTAATTTTCTCTCTTTAGTTTTTAAAAAAACTGATTGTTCAGATATATAGTTATCTATTTGACCTGATACTAAGAAGTTTTTTTCAATCTCAATCATCTGATTAACCCCTTGTATTTTATTTGTAGGAAACTTTTTAGAAAATGATTTTGAATCATTCATTGGAACATAAACATTTATATTGGGATTTTTTTGAAGAATTCCTTTTAATCCTCCTGCATGACCATAATGATTATGAGAAATTACTATATTTTTAATATCAAAAATATTAATCTTGAATTGTTTTATATTATGAATTAAAACATTACTCTTTCCTCCTGTATCGAATAATGAAAAATTTCCGGTAAAATGATTGAAAATTAGAGCAGAGAAACCAAAACCCGTTAAAAAACCAGGTCTGGGGCACTTATCATCAAAAACTATCTTAATATCAAATGATACTCTGGGTTCCATATAATTTTTATAGTGTTAATTTCTTCAAAAATTTATCATAATCAGAATTCTTTAGTATCTTTACATCTTCCTAAATTTCTAAACATAAAGATTGGACTAATTTAATTTTATAATTTTTTAATTTTCGATCAAAATCAATGACATTATTATATTCTCTATATATAGAATCTACTACAATTCCAATTCCAGATGATATTGCAATTCAAATATGTAATCTAATACAAAAATATTATAATGAAAATTTATGTATTTCTGGAAAATTTGGATGTCAATTTTGTGATGGAAATGGCTTTAAAGATGGAAAAAATAATAGAGGATGCTCGATAATAAATCAAATCTATCATAAATTAAAAAAGAATACATTTTAATCAAATCTTGCTTAATATATTATAACCCTTTTATATAAATAACTAATTTTAGAATTCTAATTGAAATAAAAGATGTATTGTCAAAATTGTGGTCAAAAACTTGATGATTCGGCAATATATTGTGAACAATGTGGAGTAAAAGTTGGAAAAAAGGATGCAACAAAATGGATTAGTGAATCTGAAGGATTAAATCTGTATTCTGAATTAGAATATGAATTAGAGAATATTAATGATGAATTAGAATCATTACCTTCGCGGCAGGCGTATTTACATCGACTAATTCAATCAAAAGATCAAAAATATAATCAATTGCAGATGGTTCGAAATGTAATGCTAAAAGAAAAGAAAGATTATGATTCATTATTAAAGGTAAGTTTTTCATCACTAAAAGCACGTTTGAGTGGAGATTTGGATGATAGAAAACGAAAAGAAGAAATTGAATACTTAAATGCCTTAGCAAATTTCGAATATGTCGAAAAAGAATATAAAGAGCTTGAAAAAGAAATTATAAAAGTTGAGAATGAGATTAATCGAATTCAAGGGTTAAAATCAAAGCTAACTACCATTGAAAATGAAATGGAGCAAGTTTTAACTCAAATAACTGCAGATAAAACTACAGATAAACTAAAAGAGTTAGAAAATCAATATGAAAAAACGCAAAAGGATCATGCAAAATCACAAGATATTGAAAATAAGTTCAAAGAAGCAGATGTACTCCTAATTGAAGCAGAAAATCATCTAAGAAGTTCAGTACAAAGTTTGAGATCTGCTGAAGGGCTCGGAACTTGGGACACATTCTTTCGTGGTGGATTCTTTATTGATTCGATGAAACACGGTAATTTGGAGGGTGCGCGACATGACATAAATCAAGCTCAAGCTCTTGTAAGGCGAGCTAGAGATCTAGTTGGTGTAATTGATGATATTTACATTGATTTTGAGGCACCTAACTTATTTTTTGATATGTTTTTTGATAATTTTTTCTTTGATTTATTTGGAAACACGAAAATCACTCGAACTAGAGAAAGAGTAGAAGATGCTTTATATAAATTAAATAATAGTAGAAATGCTTTAAGTAATCAATTAACACAATGGACACAGAAAAGAAACAAGTATATCATTGAATTGAATTCTTTGAGAAAAAAAATCAGAGAAGAAAGATTATCTCTCTTATAATCTTCACTGTTTTGACGACCAAAATTTTTTAGATTCTAACTCTTTTTTATAAAATATTGCTCAATAGTCTTAACCCATGGATGAGTTTTTATTTTTTGAGTTTCAACATGAAAATGTTTATCATTTTGGATTTCTGTTTTTAATTTTTTAATCTCGTTTCTTGAAGTTAATATTTTATCTTCAAAATATTGAGAAATCTCATCAAAAAAATCGATCTTTAAACCATCCTCTTGAAACCTCTGATAAAAAAATATAGTATATACTAAAAAATCAATTAAATCTTGAAAAAATGTTGTAAGATCTTTGTTTTTTTCTCTCAATTCACTATTATTGTTTAATAGAATTATAATATCTGATAATATATCAAAACTCTTGTAATATTCATGTACCTTGATTGGTAATTTATTAATGTTGTTTACCGAGATCTCTGTTGTTAGACTTGCACCCAAATTAAATACAAAATCGTAATAAAAATTCATTAGTTTTGAATTTATTAGCAATAGAAGGTATTTTAAATCTACTACTATATCAGATTTGTTTTTAGAAATTATTGCTATACAGGTACTTAAAGGATAATAATTTTTATTATCATATGCTGCAATAAGATTAGAACTAATTGTTTTCATTATCAACTTTTCAGGTTTAAGAAATATTGATTCATCTCTAGCTCTATGTAGTTCCTCAGGATTGTATTTTACATATAAATTATCGAAATTTATAAAGTATTTGCCAATATTTTTACCTTTAAGAGTTTTTTTATACAAATCGTTAACTTTATAGTCTGTTAAGAATTTTTTGTCATTTCCCGTTGCAATACATGTCTTAGCTTTGAAATAACTACCCAAGTCGCTGTCCTTGTTTTCTTTAATATAATCGATTATTTCAAGTTCGTTATACTGAAGATTTAAATTAATATTATAATTCTCTTGTTCTAAGAATATAGATTGATGAATTGAATTTGATATAATATGAAATCTTCCATGAAGATTTTGATCTATTTTCTTTGTTTTTATCAAAATTTTATGTTCTTTGGGAGGAGGTTTTGGTTTCAATACTATTATTATTGCTGCAGCAGTTATAGATTCAAATGCGTTATTTCCTATATCAATAATCTCTTCTATAGTCGTGTTCTCTAAAAGAAATTTTCGTAATAATTCATAATTATTTGATCTTATAATGTTATTGTGAACAATATAACTAATCCTTGATAAATTATGGCATAATTTAATAGAACGTTCTATAAAGATTCCAAACTTATTCATTAATCCTTGTGGTGTTTCATACATTTCTTGATATATTGCCTTCTCTAAAGGAATCAGTTCTTTATTTGAGATATATGGAGGATTTTGTAGGATAATATCAAATCCTCCCCTCTTAATTATATTTGGAAACTCTAAGCACCAATGAAAAGGCTTTAAATCGAATAGATTTGCGCGTTTTTGGATTTCAGTTAACTGAAGCTTCTTTAAATCTTTATGAGTTTTAAATATCTTCTTAATTTTATCATAATAGTGAAAATTTAAAGCTTTTTCAGAATTGGTAATTTTAGGGTTTTTAATAAAACCAATTAATGCATTTCCTACTTTATAATTTGCATCAATGTTTCCTATAGACAATTTTTTTTTTACAACTGGTTTAAATTCATCTAGAGTTAATATCAATCTATTTTTTGTGGTTTCGATTGCTTTATTATCAATATCTACTCCAAATAAATTATTAGAAATGATATATTCTCTTATTTCTAATTTTCTCCAATTTATTATCCCTAATGCTTTACAATTAAGAAAATAATTTTCTAATATCTTTAAAGCAGCAAATAAGAATTGTCCTTCACCCACAGCAGGATCTAAAACAGTAATACCCTTTAAAACTGTAAATAAAAATTCAATTATCTGATAATCCTGATTATTGATTTTTATATCATTTCGCTTTTTTTCAATTAGATTCTTGATGAATTTATCCAAATTTGATACTTTAGATGGGAGATTGATATTTATCTTTTCAAGAAGGAATTTTTCAATCGAGGTCTTAGCAATGTATTCCGCTATTCTCTCTGGAGTGTATACAACTCCCACTTTAGAAGTATTCATTATTCATTCAAATTCTATCTTGAATTGATAGAAAACCTAAATCTTTTTTTTCTGTTTTTAATTAATATCTTAGATTTAATATGATTTTTCAATTAGAAAATCCTGCCTTAATAGATTATGGATGAAGCTGATAAATTGGATATAAGGATTCGAAACATATCTCTTTTAATAATAATTATTGCTATAATTATACTTATATTTTGGGTAATAACTTATATAATTTCTATAGAAAATGCATCTCCATTATTAATGTCTATAGGTCTTGCATTACTTCTAGCAGGTATTCTTCTATGTACAAGGATACAATATATTATTTGGACAAAAAAGCGTTATTAGAAATATTATATTATCTTGAATGGAAATCTCTAAATCAAATTCACTTCCTTAATTTAATTTTAATCATATTTTATGGAAAGAAAATAAATTTATAAAAACTAATACCCATTAATAATTAGGTAAGATAAGAATATTATAAAATAGATAATGGGTATCAAACTTCCTTTCTTTAAGATTTGTATTGTAGGTGATTTTGGAGTAGGTAAAACTACTCTACTCCATCAATATTTAGAGAGGAGATTTACACCAAATGTAGCATCTACGATTGGTTCTAATTTTTTTGTAAAAAGACTTAAAATCCCTGAAGTTGAGAATTTAATAACTCTCCAGATATGGGATTTAGCAGGACAACAGCATTTCAAATGGGTGAGACAAGAATTCTATAAAGGTGCAAAGGGAATAGTTTATGTTTTTGATTTAAATAATAAAAAGACATTTGAGAGCTTAACTGAGTGGAAAAAAGAAATTGATAAATCTATTAACAGTTTCTCTAGTATACTTATTGGTAATAAGTTAGATCTAATAAATAATGAACATAGACTAATTAAAAAAGAAGAATCTCAGAAAATTCAACAGTACTTAAGCGCCTGTGATTACATAGAAACAAGCGCTAAATCTGGTTCTAATGTTGAAAAATTCTTTCTTACATTAATAACATATATGTATAACTTATACCTAAAATAGAATAACTCAACTCAGCTTTTTATTTAATCTATTTTAACTTAAATCTGAGTAGACTTCTAATTTTTTTATTGGATTAGTCCCATAAATCATTCAAAAAGAATAGGAATATATTCAATAATTCTATTGAATTAAAAACAACTATAATTTATATTTAAATTCATTCAGATTTTATTATTTAATATTACATATTTTTAATTATTTTTAACAAGTTGAAATCATAATTATGGTAAGAATATTAACCAAGGAAAATGTTTCTGAATTATTAACTATGCCAGATGCTTTAGATTATGTCGAAGAAGCGTTTAAACAGTTAACTCTTGGAAATGCAGTAGTTCCTCAAAGAATATCAATAACTGATCCTGCACCTGGTTTGACACTGATAATGCCAGGTATAATAGGAGGTGAAATGAACGCTCTTGCCACTAAGATTGTTTCAGTCTACAAGGAAAATCCTGAGAAGTATAATATACCGACTGTTTTGGCGAAAATTATGGTTCAGGACATAAATACTGGCGATATTGTTGGTATAATGGATGGAAGTCTTATTACTGCCATGAGAACTGGTGCTGCTACAGGTGTTTCAGTTAAATATCTTGCTAGAAAAGATAGCACTATATTAGGGATCTTCAGTGCAGGAGTACAAGCAAGAAAACAAGTTTCAGCTGTATATTGGGGATTAAATGAAAAACTAGAAAAATGTAATGTATATGATTTGAAGAAAAGTGCTAGTGAAGAATTCAAAGAAGAGATTGAAAAGGAACTAGGGATAGAGGTTGAAATAGTTGATTCTGGACAAAATCTTCTTTCAAAAAGTGACATACTCGTTGCTGCTACGACTAGCACCACACCTCTTTTTGACGGAGAAAAGGTAGTAGAAGGAACCCACATCTCTTCTATCGGGGCTCATGCACCAACCGCTCGAGAATTAGATTCTAAAATAATTAGTAGAGCCTCTTTACTTACAGCAGGATTGAAAGAAGCATGTTTAGCCGAAGCTGGAGATTACATAATACCAATTGATGAATGTATAATAACTCAAGACGATGTTGTTTCAATAGGAGATATTATAACTGGTAAAAAAAAAGGTCGTACTTCTGAATCAGAGATTACAATTTTCAAATCTGTTGGAATCAGCGCTCAAGATGTAGCTGTTGGAAAGCTTGTTTATGATAGAGCTTTAAAAACAGGTATTGGAAAAGATATCGATTTCTGATCCTTCCAAAGTCGGATTTATTTGATTGATACATTATAGTCAAAATTCTAAACAATGTTTTCTTTTTTCTAAATTTTTTATAAAATAATCCAAAATTTTTTAAATTAAATAAACTGTTCTTAACTCAGAAATCGATAACTTGATACAATGAAGACATACTCTAATTTAAAGAAAATTATCTTAATTTTAGTAATATTTAGTTTTTTCACCTTATTTTTATTTGTAGATAATATTTATGCAACAAATGGAGATGATGATCCTTTAATTGTAGATTTCAACTTTAATATGTTAGAAACTTCTATAAACCGAGGTAATTTTCAAAAAGCTAATTCTGTTGATATTGAATTACCCTCAGCATCTTGGAATATTAAAGATGTTGAGATAAATTTTACAGATATAAAATTTGATACTGAGACTAAAATAATTGAAGACAATCCTACTAATAATGTTGTTATAGACAAATTTCATCATGGGTATGGAATACAAATTCAAATTGATGATCCTAGTATAATATATGGAGTTCAGATTTACGGTAAAAATGAGTCAACACAACCAGCTTTAGTTTATGTTCAGATTAATGGTTATGATAATCAATCTAAAGCACCAAATGATGATATTTATGGGATACCAGTTCTTCTGAATATGTCATATTCTGAAACACCTGCATGGCACATGCAAACATTCCCCTTACCAATTCAATTAAATCCCGGGAATTACAGCCTAGTAATTGATGGAAGCGCTATAGGAAACAGCCCTCAACCCGAATTTTATTGGTTTTTAAATGATCTTGATCCAATTTATCCTGAATTATACATATCTAGTTATAATGATGGTTCATGGTCAGAAGGACCTCAAGGAACCCCTTTCTTACACACTCTAATTTTGAAAGTTAACACTTCGGTTTATCCAGAAAGTATTAATATGACTACACAAATTGATGGAACCACGATTCCTGTATCAAATGGAAATTCTCATGGTAAAGGTTATCTTAAAAAATCGAATTTGAATTATCAACCTAATAAAGATAAAATAAATCTCAAATTTAAAAATAATAAGACTTCTGAACTAATTTTTAATGCTAGTTATAATTTTATTTTAAATAATATTCTTAATGCACCTGGTCAATTAAAGGCAAAGAATAATGATAATAATGAATGGAATCTAACTCCTGAAATAACGAGAGTATCAAATAACCATACTATAAAGTTCAATTATCCAAATAGTTGGTATAATATTAGTATCTTAAAAAATCAACTAAATATTACTTCAGAAGTCATTTTAGACACGATTAATAATTATATTATTATACCAAATGAAACCATTCAAGATGGTGTTCAATGGGAAATAAAAGCAAATTCTCCTAATATAGAATTCAATCTCAATACACCAAGAATTGAATTTAATGTAGGTCAGGAATTACAATTTTTTATTGGAACACCTATATTACCAGGAAATTATACTTTTAAACTATATAGTCCTTTAGGAATAGAAATTTTTAATATAACAAAAGAATTACCTTCTCAAGAAAATATTTTTAGTTATAGTATTCCATCAAATTCAATTGATGGTAGCTATCTTGCCTATGTTTTATGGAATAATGGAACAGATGCCGGAGTTCAATCAACTACTTTTGAGATATCTGTTCCATTAAATAATGGTGGCTTGGATTTATCACTCTTTATAATAATAGGATTAATTTTGACAGGAGGAGTAGTGATAGGTGGAGGGAGTTATGTGACAATAAAAAAAGTAGAATCTAAGAAAAGAGAAAATATTAGATTAATTTTAGAGAAATGTACTGAAATCATGAGTTTAAAACATATAATTGTACTTCATAACAAATCTGGGATAGATGTGTATTCACAATCATTTGAAGATGAAGAATTAGACTCCACCTTAATATCGGGATTTCTACAAGCGATTCATAATTTTGGTACAGAAGTACTTGAAAAATCTAAGGAAACCAGAACTGTAAAAGTAGAATATCAAAAATCAATTATTGTGATGACTGAATTCGTTAACTTAAAACTGATTATAATAATGGGCAAAAATCCTTCCAAGAATTTCTTATACTCCGTCGAATCGCTTGCATATTACATTTTCAAATATTATGGTAAATTACTTGATAGTTTTGAAGGAGTTCTGGCACCATTTCAAGGAATCAGCAAATTAGTTGAAAAAATTCTAAATGTTTCATTCATATCTCCTTTAACTATTACAATTAACAAGAATGCTAAATTGAGTCAAGATGATAGAGAAATGATAAATAGAGCGAGAAAATTTATGCAAGAAAATGACTTTGATCATTTTTATTCTTTATATCTTCTTCCAGATAATGCTTGTACTCCAAAAGATTATGAAACTATTCTAAGGTTGATAGAGAAAGGAGTTTTTCAACCTATTGAAATAGATACTAATTAAAATTTTTACTAATTTTAGAAGAATATAAAAGATTCTAAATTTAGTAATCCGAATTCACTTTCTATTAGTTCTCCTAAGCGTGAAACAAATCGAGCTGCTGGAGCTCCATCGATGACATCATGATTAAAAAGTATGGTCATAGGCATATATTCTCGGATCTCGATTTTATCTCTAATAACTCCAGGTTTTTTAACAATACTACCAACAGCAAAAGCTAATGGGTGATTAGTGGTAGGAATAGGCCATCCATAAAGATTTCCAAACATTCCTACCGATGTAACAATAATAGTTCCCATCATCTGTTTAACTTTAAAGGGATCTTTGAATTTACTTCTAATAATATATTTTCTAATCGATTTTGGTAATGAAACATAAGTTCTAACATCATTCTTCCTATTATGCGCGCCTAATACTGATGGTCCAGACAATTCTTCGGTTTGGGCTTTTCTTATTTCTTCATTAATCTGCATAACAGTTTTTTTATTAGTTTTTCTTATAACAAGAGGGATTGGTGTCTTTATCCCTTCAATATTTTTTTCTACTGCTATCGAAATGTCAACATCATCGAACTTAATGATTTTTTTCTTTCCCATCAATAATGAATGAACTTCCTTAAACTCACTCGCTGCTTGACCAATACATTTTAAAAGCCAAGCCGTAAAGGATAGCTTATTATGAGTATTTTTTTCATGTTCTCGGATCTTATTTCTGGCATTTGTTACGTCAAATTCGATTAAGCCTTTAACGTAATGTTTTTCTTCTCCTAATGAGAGGAAATCTAAAGTTGGGATTCTCACCTTTGGAAATTCTGAAATTTCAAAATGTCCAATATTTGTTAATTTCTTCATTTTATTTCCTTTGAACTTTTATTCTATGATAATTTAGAACGAGCACTTTATAAATTTAATCTACTAATTAATTTGCTTTTACATGAATTTTAACTCCTAAAGAAGATGCAAACATTTATATAGGATAGTAATTATATAATTGTACAGTAAAAATAGTTTTTTACTATAAAAAAAATATTTTTAGTAAGATTAAAAAATAAGAGGAAATTGAGAATATGTTATTTAATGATGGAATTGTGGATCTATTTATAATTATTTGTCCCGTTTGCGGCTTTACTTTTAGGAATTCGGAACTAGATGAAAGAAAAAAGAAAATTAAGTGCCCAATGTGCAATAATGGGATTACCTGTCCAAGAAAATTCAAGCTTCAAAGATTTTATTTAAAAGACAAAAAAATTGTAAATGATTAAAATATATTAATAAATTAGGTTGATTGATATGCCAAAAGAAGATAAGAAAGAAAAGAAAAAACCTATTTTTGAAAAAGTTGGATTAATATTTAGAAGCCCGATAAGAGCAGATATAATGAGAGAACTTTCTCAGAATGTTCAGAGACCTCAAGAAATCGCAGAAAAGTTTGAAATGCCAAAACAAAATATTAATTATCACTTAAAAGAACTTAAAAAGGGAGGATTAATCAAAACACATTCTGAGGAGATTGAGGAACCTGATATTCTATCGCAAAGAGGTGTCAGATTTAATGGAAAAAGCGAGGAAGGAAAAATTAAGGTTTCTTATGGAGTTGAGCTTACTAAAAATGGAAAAAAAATAGTTAATAAATTTATAGATCCTCTTTACGAGGAAAAAACCAATATAAAAGATAAAAAGGAGGATGAATAAGGTTGAAAAATGAAAATATTCGAGTTGTAGAATCTATGTTTGAAGATCCTTTAAATTTTCTTAAATTAGATACTCCTCAAGTTTACAAGAATATGACCGTAATTCCAATTATATTACAAGATGATAAATATATTGATTTCATAAGCATTAAAGAAGCTGAAGAATTAGAATTAATCGAAATTATTGAAACTGAATCTGTAGGACAATTGGAAGTTATAAATAAAAGTGATAAAAAGATATTAATCCCTTTCGGGATGACTGTTCATGGTGGAAAACAAGATAGAACAATATGGGAACCAATATTACTACATGTGGGTGGAAAACAAAGTATAGGTAATCATAACCCTAGAACTGTTAAACAAAGGTACACTGTACCTGCGAAATGTGTGGAGCAATCAAGATGGACATATACTAAAGGTCGCGGATTTAAAACTTCAAATACAAGACTTCACCCTAATGTTGCTTATGAAGCAATATCTTCAGCTGGGCAAAGCGCTGTTTGGAATGAAATCCAATCCCATAGAGCTGAAATGAAATATGCCCTTTCAGTTGCTCCCACCCAAAATTACCTTGAAATGACAAAACAATCTGAAAAAGAAACTGAGAGAATCATTAAAACCTTTAAGAATGTTGAAAATCAATGTGGAATTGCAGTATTCATTAATGGAGAATTCATTGGAATAGAATTTTACGCAAATCCCCTAGTATGGAATACAATGAGTAAAGATATACTAAAAGCTTTTGCAATTGAGTCATTAAGGTTCAAAGAAAAACCTGAACGTCAAATTACAGGCTATCATGAAGAATTTATAAAAATTCTGGCAGAATTAAATATCAAATATTCAGCTAGAGAAGGAGTAGCTCTTGGGAATGTTGTAGAATTTAATTCAGCTGATAAAAAATGGAGAGGAATTACTCTCGTTCATAATGAGAAATTTGCACAGTTTTATTTAGTCTCAAAACGAGGAGGATACCAAGAAAAACCTCAATCTAATATACAATTTCAAACAGTCATTAATCAACGGTATGAGATATAAATCTAAATTTTATTTTTTTTTTTTTTAATTATTTTTTAAATTATAATTCAATAAAATCGATTATAGCAATTTTCATTTTTGTCGCCAAAATGTAAATTTCCGTTATCATAACACAGAATCTACAAGATTTTAAAAACTATATTAATCAATAATTCATTATATTTTTGCGTATCTTACTAATAAGCTTTACTTAATAGAAATATTTTTAAAAACTAGCTTTCAATTCAGTATTAAGAATACAGAATATAGGATTTGGATGGTATATTTTCAGATAAGCCCAGTGGGATTCAATTGCGGACGAGAAAAAGAAAACTGTGAAAAGTATCCAGATTTCTGTAAGGAATGTGTTAAGTCTCAACTTGAGAAATTTGGATTGGATCTTAAGCATAATCTCAAATTCACGATAATTGATTCTGAGGAAAAAAGAATTCAAATGTTTCAAGATTTAATTTGGCAAAAATTTTTGGATGTATTAAATATCAAACATATCTTATTGATGGCTAAAGAATCTGGATTAGCAATTGTAGATTATCCTATTTCTGGAGCTGGGGTAAATACACATTTATTGACAGGATTTATTCAAGCAAATATATCCTTTTCTGAATCAAGTAATGCTTCAAATGGTATAAACAATGGATCAAATCACCATTTTTATGAATTTCAATATGACACTTTTAATATTTTGCTCAAAAATGGGGAATTTATTAGAATTTGCCTAGTGCTGGATCATAAGTCTTCTGAAAGCCTAAAATCTCTTGTAACTGAGTTTTTAAACGAATATGAAAGTAAATATTCAGACAAAATTAGTGCTCATGTCCAAAAAGGAAAAATGCATTTTGAAGATACCCTTGACTTCGTTATAGATACTTTTAATGTTAAATTAGTATTTCCAATGGTATTAACCCATACTTTATTACCAGATGATTTAGAGTCAATTAAGAAAAATCCTATACGAAAAGCAATATTTGATTTTGCGAAGAAATTACTTGCATCAAAAGCATTCTTTTTTATTATAAATTTAATTGATGAAGTCCAGAAAGTAGTTCATATTGATTCAAACAAAATTCTTTATGAAGTTCACCAACTTATAGAAAAGAAAATAATTATTCCCACTACTATTGAAACTGCTGAAGATACGATTAATAATTTTCAAGAAACTCGCGCTGTAAGAATTGCTAATAACGAATTAATTTCTTCGATCATCACAAATGAAGATGACATAAATGAGTTGAAAGAAAAGGCAAAACAAATGAGTGAAGAAGAAGTGAGCATTGCTATTAATAATTACCTTCGAAAAGCTGAAACTGCTGAAAAAGGATTAGCTTATAAAGAAGCACAAAGAGAATATGAAAAAGCATTATTTTTAGCTTCTGGTTTTGATTTTAAAGAAGAAGTTGGAAGAATCTCATTCTTGGTCCTTGAACTTGATGGGAAGATAAAAGAACTTGAACTTGAATATGCTCTGAAAGTTGGGGAAAAATCTGAGAAAAAGAAAGATTATATCAAAGCTATAAATTATTATAAACAAGGTCTTGAGATTCTTAATAGCGTCCAAGATCTTAATGGCAATGAATCAAGAATCAAAAAACTCAAGAAAAAGATTTCAAATCTTCAGAAACATTTATAACTCTAATCCTGCTCTGAATGCTGTTAGATTAAGGTCTAAAAGCTTTCCGTTAAAATTTTGACTTATAGATTCCTCAAAAACATCCAAATGCAGAGGTAAAAATTTACTAATATAACCTAATATTACACTGTTCATAGATTTTGGATTTCCGGTTTCTTTTTCGGCTATCTCCATTGCAGGGATAAAATAAATCTTATCAGAATACTCATACAATATGTTTAATAATGTTTGGATAGAAGGATATTCTATACCAGCCACAGGTTTTTCATAAGTTGATATTATTAACAATGTGCTTTTATCTGGTTTAGCAAACTTCAACACATCAATAACACTACTCTCTTCAAGTGCTATTATCATATTCGCGGTTCCAATCAATGGTATTGGAGCATTTAACTTAGTCCCATAACGAAGAAAACATGTTACTTTACCTCCTCTCTGGCTGAGCCCGTGAGTCTCGGAAGATATAACGTTATAATTTTCTTTGATTAGTGCATATCCTAAGATTTCTAAAAATTTAATCAATCCTTGTCCACCCAACCCTGTAATTACCATTGTATAAGAATCAGATTTCATTATACTTCCTCCTTATGAATTGCTTTACTTGGGCAAATCTCTTCGCATATACCACAACCTAAACATATTTCAGACATAATGTATGCTTTTTCTTCTCTTTGACTAATAGCAGGACACAAAAGTTGATTAAAACATATGCCACAATTACTACATAAATTTTCTTCGACATATCTAATTAAAGGTGCTTCTCTTTTGATTGCTTTTTGGATGCATTCATCCTGTATAACAATAACACGCAGACTCTTACTTTCTAAAACTTCAAGTCCTTTTTTATAAATTGAGTCTATCAAATTCTTGGAATATTCTTGTTCTACTCTTATATCATGTTTAATTACATCTATATTAGCCCCAGTGCCTAACAAAAAACTCTCTAATTTTATTTTGTTTTTGTCTTCTCCTCCTAAATAATGTGAAGTATTACTTCCTGGGTGAGGTTGTTGTCCAGTCATTCCTATCCAACCATTATCCAATATTATTACTAGAATTGTAGCATTATGATGAAATGCATTTAAAAGAGCAGGAATACCAGAATGAAAAAATGTTCCATCTCCTATAATTGCAATATTTAAACTTTCACTTGTATGAGCAACTCCTTGCGCTAAAGCTATACTTGATCCCATACAATATTTAACATTCGCAAATGAATATGGTGGTAATACTAAAAGAGTATAACATCCAATATCTTGATAAAAGTAAACTTCTTTTCCTGTGTCTGATCTAATTTTCTTAATAGCTTTTTGTAATGCATATCCTGTTGTTCTATGTGGACATCCAGCACATAATATAGGATTTCTTGTTATAGATTTATATTTCTTTTCCAAAATCTGTTTTAAATTCATTTTTGGGTTTATTTTAGTTATTTTCATTAAAACTAAAACGACTTTGGTAGGATTTAGTTCTCCTACATATGGCAGTAATACAGCTTCTTTAGAATAAGAGAAAGGATCTTTTCCATAGATCTTTACTTTTAGATTATCTCTATGTGATATCGCTAATATTTGAGTTTCTAAATATGGATCATTTTCTTCTACAATTAGTACTTTTTTAAAATTTTGAATAAATGATACAATTTTTCTAACTGGAAGTGGATTGATGATACCTATTTTAAAGATAGGTGCTTCCAACTCTAAAAAATCTAAAGCTTCGACAACATAATTATATGAAACTCCACTAGTAATAATTCCTAATTCAAACTCATTTCGTGAATTCTCATTCTCGATTCTATTTAATTCACTCTTTTCAGAGATCTCTAACGCGCGATTCATCCTATTATGAATATGATCTTCTTTCATTTCCAAAAAGTATATCCTCAAAGCTACATTA
>JBHLNK010000113.1:0-8851 GCA_048941625.1 Promethearchaeota archaeon
ATAGATCATGGAGGAGGTGTTGTAATTGGAGAAACTGCTGAAATAGGGGATAATGTAACAATTTACCAAGGTGTAGTGCTTGGTGGAACAACAACAGACCCTATAAAACGTCATCCTACATTAGGTAATAATATTGTTGTAGGTACAGGTGCTAAATTATTAGGTCCTATCATCATAGGAGATAATGTTAAAATAGGAGCGAATTCTGTAGTTGTAAATGATGTACCTCCTAATTCTGTAGTTGTTGGCGTCCCTGGCAAAATAATCGCTAGAAATGGTAAAAAAATTAAGCGAATTGATTTGTCTCATGGAGATTTACCCGATCCGTTAGCAATTACGCTTTCTGAATTAAATAAGAGAATAGAAGAATTAGAAAAGATATTGTTAAAAAAAGATATTGCTAAAAAGAGAGATATAGAGATTTATTATGGAGATTATGGCGGAGGGATATAAAGGCTTATTTAAAACCTATATATTTTCTCTGATTTATTTTTCCTTAGTGTACTTTCTTTAAGACATAGTAAAAATTAATTATCTTGTTTACTTATATTAATTGATTTATTCTAAGCTAAATTCATTCACTATTAAGAACTTTTAGAATATTATGAAAGTTTTTTCTGAAAAAGTAAATTATGGACTTTCTGCACTTTTTGAATTAGCTAAGAATTATTATAAAGGATTTATTCAAATTAAAGAGATTGCCACAGCCCAAAATATTCCACAAAATTACCTAGAGCAATTGCTTATTAATTTAAAAGGAGCTGGTCTTGTTGAAAGCATGCGAGGTGCTCAAGGCGGATATAAATTAAAAAGACCTGCTAGTGATATAAAAATTTTTGATGTAATAGAAGCTTTAGAAAGTCCTATAACAATTTTAGATTATTCTAAAAATTCAGAAGTACTTAAATCCTATTGGCTAAAAATTGAAAATGAATTTAAGAAATTATTTGATAATACATTAGAAGATCTTTTAAATGATGAGCATCTTTTAAAAAAAAGATTTTTTTATCAGATATAGAAACTTTTTTTCTTAAGTTTTGTATTTCATTAAAATATTAGTTCTTCTCTTTAGATTCTATTCATTGAGTTATATGCAAAAATTGCACTTTTATTTATATTTTATATTCCATACTATGTCACTCAAGATAGTAAAGTATAATTTAATTAAAATAAGAGGAAATTTAAAATGGGAAAAGTATATAATAATATAATTGAAACTATTGGAAAAACACCATTAGTAAGATTAAATAAAATAACAGAGAGTATCGAACCAAATATTTATGTAAAAATTGAAGCATTTAATCCTGGAGCAAGCGTTAAAGATAGAATTTGTATGGCAATGATTGAAACCGCAGAAAAAGCGAAGATTATTAATAATAATACAACCATTGTTGAGCCAACTTCAGGGAATACAGGTATTGGTTTAGCATTAGTATGCGCCGCAAAAGGTTATAAATTAATACTTACAATGCCCGATAGTATGTCAATTGAAAGACGAAAGATATTAATAGCCTATGGTGCTGAATTAATCTTAACACCTGCAGCAAAAGGTATGAAAGGTGCTATTGAAAAAGCAGAAGAATTAGCTAAAGATAATGACAAAGTATTTATTCCTCAACAATTTAAAAATGAAGCAAATCCCGATATACATCGTAGAACTACAGCTGAAGAAATAATTGACGATTTAGATGGAAAAGTCGAAGCTTTTGTGGCTGGAATTGGTACTGGTGGAACTATAACAGGAGTGGGAGAAATTCTAAGAAAAAAAGTTGGAAATCACGTAAAAATTTACGCAATAGAACCTAAAGATTCACCAGTTTTATCTGGAGGTAATCCAGGACCGCATAAAATCCAAGGCATTGGAGCAGGATTCGTGCCCGACGTTTTAAATACAGAAATATATGATAAAGTAATCACAGTGGAATATGATCACGCCGTTGAAACCGCTCGAAAGCTAGCAAAACTAGAAGGGATATTCGTTGGAATTTCAGCAGGGGCCGCTGCTTGGGCAGCAATTTACGAAGTTTCAACATATTTCAAAAAAAGTGATAACATTGTGGTTATACTTCCAGATACAGGAGAAAGATATTTATCAACAGAATTATTTCAAGTATAAATTTATTTTTTTTTTTTTTTCTTTTTTATACTAATTCTTTTAAATTTCAGTCAAAACTATAATTTAAAGCAAAGTTGTTCTGCAACTGTGATTTCACTTGATTTTTTATTTCCAATCTTCTCTAATTCAAATATAAAAGTTCTCTCCTTTAAACTCATTTTCACCAATTTTTTAAAATAGAATTATACTATATTATACAGTTTTGTAAAAATATATATGAGAGTACATATATTTAAACATTATGAAGCTTTAACAGATAGACTTATTTTTTTATTTGGGAAATTATTATAATTTAAAAAAATTTAAGAAGCGAATTCAAATTTAAAATATTAAAAAACATTAGAAATAATATGATAAAATAATGAATTATGAGTAAAATTGTTTTAATCTATCCCCCAGACGCGGATCCAACGCAACCTCATCTGAGTTTACCTTCATTAACAGCTGTCCTTAGAGAAAAGGGGTATAATGTAATTCAGTATGATCTCAATATTTTGTTTTATGAATGGATGTTATCTAAAAAGACGCTTAATAAAGCTTATCAGAAATTATTAGCAAAACTAATCGATATTAAAGATCCAGCACTTATATTATGTGAGGAAATGATTGAGATTTCTTTTCCTTCTGTAATCCGACACATTGATGAAGCAATTGATATTCTTCGAGATCCAGCTGATTTTTATAATCTTGAAAAATATAATTGGGCAGTAAGTTTAATCAGAACAGCTATTAAGCTATATAAATTATCTTATCTCCCCGAGTCAGGAGATTATTTAAATTTTACAGGCGCTATTACAGATTTCATTGAAGAAGCTTCTAAAGAAGAAAGTAACATTTTCTTTCCATATCTTTCAAAAATAGCATTACCAATGATTTTGCATGAAAGCCCAATATTAATTGGTATTTCAGTTACTTACAGAAGCCAATTTATTCCAAGTTTAACATTAGCTTGTCTATTGAATAATGGAAAGAAAGGATTTCATCTTACAGCCGGTGGTTCGTTTATTACTTTATTCGATGATTTGTGGAGTAAAAATAAAGAAATTTTTACGCTATTTGATAGTCTTGTTCTTTATGAGGGTGAACAGGCAATTTTGGAACTAATGTTATATCTTGAGGGAAATAAATCAATATCGTCTATTCCAAATTTAGTTTATAGGAACAAAAACAAAGTAAAAATAAATCCTATTAAATATATAGAGGATTTAAATACACTTCCAAATCCCGATTACGAAGGTTTTCCTATAGAATCGTATTTTTCACCAGAATTTATACCATTATTAATTACAAGTCGAGGATGTTATTGGAATGCTTGCACTTTTTGTGCGGCATCAAAGGCAACAAGTCAATGTTATAGAGAACGTGAATTAGATAAAGTTATTGAAGATATAACTTATCTATGCAATAATTATAGTACCAAATTTTATTTTTTAGTTGATGATGCTTTATCACCTTCACGATTAATTGGAATTGCTTCACACCTATTGGAAAAAAGATTAAAACTTAAATGGATGTGCCATGCTAGAATGGATTTGCGGTTTCCAAAAGATACATGGAAAATGATTGCTCAAAGTGGATGTAAATATTTAATTCTGGGATTAGAATCTGCTAACCAACGTATTCTAGATCTAATGCAAAAAGGGACTAATTTAAATGAAATTGAAGAAATGTTGAAAGATTTAAGTGAAGTAGGGATCAGTATTAATCTTCAATCATTTATTGGATTTCCAACAGAAACTGAAAAGGAAGCTTTAGAAACAATAACTTTTTTACTCTCTCACAAAGATATAGTTAGTAGTGTGGGTTTTGGGGTGTTTAAACCCTTAAAAAATTCAAAGATATTTAAGCGACCAAAGGATTTTAAAATTTCTAAGATATATATTCCCAAAGATGACTTATTTGCTACAAATTTTAAGTATGATGTAGAAGAAGGATTAACTATAAATCAGGTGTTTAAAATTTATAATAAATATAAGAAAGAAATTAAAAAATCTTATTCTATAGCTATTTTACTTTATGAAGCATTAGGTAGTCATGGACTTTTATATCTAGATCATTATAATATTCAATCCTTAAACAATTTATTTGATTATGAACAAGAAATACAATGAAAAATTTCTTCCTAAAAATGTGAAAGAGTATTATGATAATCACGCATGTTCCATATCAACTCCCTGAAATTGTTGAAAATATTTATAAAAATTTAAATAAAATTTATGACAATTTTAAAAAGAAATTTAAGTCTTCTTTTCTTACTCATCTTCCTTCAAATCCTTCTTTGAAAATCGCTGTAACAAACCGTTGTAATATGTCATGTAATTATTGTTATTATAAACGAGAGTCAGCTGAAGATAATAGTAAAGATATGTCTCTACAATTTATTAATCAAATATTTAAAAGATACCCTAAACCTTCTTCAGTTTTTATATTAGGGGGAGAACCATTTTTAAATCCGGATGTTGTTATTCAAATTCTTAAATTATGTTCATCTAGAGTAATTATTTCTACTAATGGTACGATAATTAACAATAAAACTCAAAAAATTTTTGATACTATTCTCGAAAGACGAAAAAAAGGTCAAGAAACATTACTACAGGTCTCTTCCGAAGAGGGAGGTATTACTAAAGAGAGAGGAAAGAGTAATCTTGAATTCATCATTAAAGAACTTCCTAAACTTCCGAGAGATATGATCAAAGTTAAATTCACCTTAACGGAACCTGATATTAAAATAATAAAAAAAACAACATCATTTTACTGGAAAAATGGAATACCTATTCATTACGATTTTGTTGATGGAGGATATAGAGATGGTGTATCAATAGATTTAAAGCACGAGTCTTGGAAAAAAGTGTTTGACTTTATGTCAGAATCTCTCTATGATTCTTTCTATTCCTGGCAAAAAAATAAGAGAAACTTATGGTTAATTTACCGAGCTAAAGTAATCGTAAACCGAATATTTCCTTTTATTCTTCAATTATTACACTCCGGATTTCCACCATTATTATCTTGTAGTGTA
Source organism: Promethearchaeota archaeon (assembly GCA_048941625.1). Classification (GTDB taxonomy): domain Archaea; phylum Asgardarchaeota; class Lokiarchaeia; order Sigyniarchaeales; family SOKP01; genus Loki-b32. The sequence goes on from JBHLNK010000113.1 coordinate 5,133, forward strand.
TTTAATTATTCTATTTTCATAGATCCCTCTGAAAACACTTATCCTTGCCATCGTTGGCGAAGTCCTAATCAGTATAATTGGGGAAAATTGAGCGAAATGAATATTCAAAAAGTAATCCAATTTAACTTGACAGAATGGTTGAAATCTCAAAAATATTGCAATGATTGCTTCTGGAGAGGTATCTGTGGTGGACTTTGCCCTGCAGTAATGAGTGAATATGGAAAAAATGTTATTAAGGGTAGATGTAAGTTCTCAGGTGCACTACGTGATGCTGTTTTTAGTTTTTTAGTAGATAAGAAAATAATGTATAATCATGATATTGATCAATATCTTTCTTATGTTAAAAAAATAGGTAATTTAAAATTATGAAAGATCCATTGAGAATATGTTTGATCGGTAAATATCCTCCTATTGAGGGAGGTGTTAGTATGCAAAATTACTGGTTATGCCGAACAATGGCAGAAAGGGGTCATAAAGTATTTGTTATAACCAATGCAAATGAAGTGGAGGATTCATTTCGAATTTATCTTGAAGTTAATGATCATAAATGGATCGAACCCAAATTCAGATTAGGGTTTGTTAAAGTTAAGTATACAGATCCTCCAAACAAAAGGTACATACATATTCCATTCGGGAATCCCTTTATTACAAAATTAACCTCGCTTGCTTTAGAGACAATCAGAAAACATAAGTGTAATGTAATTGATGCAAGTTATTTGGAACCTTATAGTATAGTAGCTTATTTAGCATCAAAATGGACTGGGACGCCTTATATAGTACGCCCCGCAGGATCTGATATAAAACGACTGATAAAAATTGATCAACTTAGACCAACATATACTGAAGTCCTAAAAAATGCTCACTTGATTGTTTCAAAACCGCGTATTCAAAAAATTCTAATAAATTTGGGAATAAATCAGGGAAAAATTTATCCTATGTTTTCATTTTGGCTTCCAAAAAAATTTTTTAATAATCATATTGATCCTCTTGATATAAACCAATTCTTCTCCCTTCTCTCCATAAATAATGAAGATTATGTAAAAAATATCTTGAAATGGAGCGTAGATCCTATAGATTTATCTTTACCAACTATCGGTCATTATGGAAAGGTTGGTACAATTAAAGGTTCAATTGATTTAGTAAAAGCGCTTGGACACTTAAAACAAAAAGGATTAAAATTTAACTTTTTATGTTTAAGTCATGGATTTATCAAGGAAGAAGACACATTTCGTAGAAAAATTAAAGAAGTGGGTATTGAATCCGAAACACGAATTTTACCGTTTTTACCGCATTGGCGGATACCATCATTTATAAGATCTTGTTTAGCAATTTGTTATCTTGAGCGAGGTTTTCCAATATTATCTCATAGATCTCCTATTCCTATGGAGGTGCTTTTATGTGGAGTATGTTTAGTTCTCTCTAAAGAAGTGGTCCAAAAACAAGCATTTAGAGATGAATTATTATCAAATAAAAATTGTTTGATAATAGAAAATCCAGAAAATATAGAAGAACTTGAAAGAAATCTTGAAAGGGTAATTCTAAATCCAAAATTAGCACGATTAATAGGAGTAAATGGGGGATTAGTAGTAAAAAATTTTAAAGATATAAATAAAACAACCTTTAATTATGAAAAATTATTAAAAATTGTTGTTTCAAATTGTACATAATTGTATAAGATTTATATATTAAAGATAATAATTGTATACTATAGTTAATTAAATATACAGTGTGGAAAAATGGGTGAAAAAAACCTAAAAGAAAAAAGTGGTAAAACTAAATTAAGAGATTATATTGCTGCTAAAAAGTTTATTCGTGGCATTAAAGGGGGACCACAATGGACTGAACTTGCAAATGAGATACATAAAATTGGTCGTAAATATGGAATATTAATAGATTATGAATTACGGAAAATTGATGAAAAAGGATTACCTAAGCAATGTGATTGTAACTGTGATTGCTGTTGTACCGAAATTGTTTAAAAATAAATTCTTTTTTTATTTATAATCTTTAATTTTTTGCAATAATTCCATATCTGCTTCTCTATCTTTTAAAATAATTTCGAGTTCTCTAATAAGATCATCAACCATATTGGCAGGGATTCCACATAACATTTCACAATCATCAAATTCCACAAAAATTCGAGATCCTGAACACAAGAATGAAAAATTGATGTCTTCTCGCTTAATAACATAGGCAGTAACTTCACTACAAACACCTGTAATCGCTCCACATGATAATTTTAGCGGTTTTTTATATAATTTAACATAAGCTTCGATAATATCCATGCAATTCCGAGGATTTACAATTAATAATATACTGTCATAATCATTTTTATCAAATTTATTAATAGGAAAAAGAAGAACCTGTGTAAGGCTCCTAATATCTAATCTCATATCGAGTTTGATATTCTCGGGTTTCTTAAATCCTAGCATTATTTCACCTGTAACGCATAAAAAATCTCCCTTCTTTATTTTTAGAAATTCACCATTTGAAGCTCTTTTGACGTATTCACAATATCTTTCCAATTTAGCTGGTTCCTTAAAATTAAGATCAATATTTTCATTTTTACCATGTTCAAAAATAAGTTTAACGCCAATAGGGTCTGATTTTAAATTTAATAAATGTTTTAACTTTTCAAATTGATTCATAATTAATTTTTAAATCTTTATACTTAGAGTTTTCTTAAAATCAATTGCCAAAATTTCTTATCAGAATCAATTTCTTTAATATCAAAAAGTTCAGCTAAATCTTGTCTTTTACAACTATATGGAATATTTTCAACTGCAGGTGGATAATCCACCAATATTTCAAGTATTTCACCGCTATTCATCTCTTCAAGTGCCAATTTTGTATAGATGAATGTCATTGGACATAATTTGCCTCTAATATCTAATTTTCTTGTCTCAGGATTCTCTTTCTTTTTATCATTTTTTACTGACAAGCTCGTTCAACTCCATAATCTATTATTTGAACTAAATCTAATGCATTATCTCCACATGCTATACAATTTTCATCTCTATATACGTTTATGAAATCAAAGCTATTTACTAAAAGATCAACGTATAAGATTTTATTTATAATTAAATTTCCAATATCCAAAATGTATTTAATTGCTTCAGTTGCCTCCATGCAACCTAGAATCCCTGGGGTTGGTCCAATTACGCCTGCCTGCGAGCAAGACATTCCCGTCGGAGCCTCTTGTATATCTCCAAATATACATCTATAACATGTAGTTTTTCTTTCAGGTACAACTGTCATAATTTGACCATGGAATCTTAAAACTCCAGCTATCGTAAAGGGAATCTTCAAATTTACACACGCATCGTTAATTAACATTTTAGTTGGAAGATTATCTGAACCTTCTATAATAAAATCTGAACCAGAAATTATTTTTTTAACATTATTCGGTGTAATTCTTTCTTTAACTAATTCAATATTACAATCAGGATTTAAAGCGTGTAATTTTTCGTAAGCGCTCTCAGTTTTTTCTCTATTTATATCTTTTGTAAAATGAAGAATTTGTCTATGTAAATTAGAGGTTTCAACTTTATCATAATCTACTATTTGCAAATTACCTATTCCAGTAGCAGTTAAATAATATGCTACAGGAGATCCCAAAGCTCCAAGACCTATTACAGTAATTTTTGAATCTAATAATTTTTTTTGACCTTTTCCTCCAACTTCCTTTAATACAATTTGCCTCGAGTACCTATTGATCT
>JBHLNK010000032.1:0-37076 GCA_048941625.1 Promethearchaeota archaeon
TTTAGCCTTACATGATCTTTCAAAAGAGATTAGTAAAATCCCAGGGATTAAAAAAATGGAATCTATTATTGCTTTTAAAACAATAAAAGAGGATCCAAGAATAAAAATTGAATTTTTGGAACAAACTACTGACGAAGAAGGTTATCAATAATAATAATCAGAATTATAAAAAAAAATAACTTAGAGGAATCAAAAAAGGTAAAAAAATGACAAATAATAGTGAAATATTAAAAAGATTTTATAATACTCTAGAAGAGAAGGGATATAAGGGAAAAATAGTAAATGCTAATAGAATTCCTGATATACGTAAAGATATTCAGGATCTTCATAATCAAAACCAAATATACCCTGACTTTTATGAAGAATATGAGAGATACTTAGATTTTGAGGTAAAAGCTGATCTTCCTGCTCTTAAATCATTATTTATTATTGCAAAACCTCAACCTCAATTCGAAGCAATTTTTCATTGGAAAGATCAGAAAATTTCGTTGATTATACCACCAACATATTTATATAGTCCAAAAGCAACAAACGAAATAGTTGAGTTAGTAAATAATTTATTAAAAGACAGTGGATATAAGGCAGTTTATGCTTATCTTCCTCAAAAGACTTTAGCTGTACATTGTGGATTAGCAGAATATGGTAGAAATAATATAACATATGTTCCAGGGATGGGTAGTTTTCATCGTCTAACAACCCTCTATTCAGATTTCCCTTTTGGTGGAGATAATTGGCAAGAACGACGAATGATGGATTTGTGTAGAGATTGCTCTGCTTGTCGTATAAAATGTCCTACAGGAGCTATTCAAGATGACCGTTTTCTCTTACACGTTGAACGTTGCTTGACATATCACAATGAACATCCCCCTGAGATGTCCTTTCCTGAGTGGATAGATCCATCCTGGCATAATTGCTTGGTGGGATGTATGCAATGTCAGAAAGTGTGTCCTGCAAATAAGAATGTAAAGAATTGGATTGAAAAAGGACCTGAATTTAATGAAGAAGAAACAAGATTAATCTTAGAAGGAATTAAATTTGAAGATCTTGATAAAGAAACAAGGAAAAAGTTAGAAAAATACGAATTTACAAACTATTTCGAAGTTTTTTCTCGAAATTTAACTCCCTTCCTGAAAAAATAAATTTGCTTTACCATTCATATCTGCATTTAGTGCAAACTTTCTTTTTTGCATACATTCTTCTTGGAGAATAACTAATTATGTTTAATTTATCATCAACCTCTCTTATAGCAAAACCCATAGCCCCACAATTTGGGCATACCCTCTTATTAGTTCTAGAATCAGTATTAGAAGTAGTTGGAGAGGACACTTGAGAGTCAGGACGAGGAGGAGGCGTATATGAATCCTGACTTGGATATGAAGGAGGATTTAATTGAGGTGAAACATTTTGAATCTCTGCTTTTAGTCGATAATTTTCATCTTTTAATTGATTAATTTCAAGTTCTTTCTCAGCAAGGACCGCTTGATAAAAGTGTATTTTAGAAAATAAATCATTTATTTGTTCTGATAATCGATTTATCGTTTTTTCATACTCAGCGTTAGGATCCTCTGGGCTATTATACATCAATATTTTAGTACCTCTTTCTTAACAATTAAGTCGGATCTTCTATAGAATTTAGTTTGGTTTAATATATAAATGTTTTTGGAGATTAATTTTTGAAAAATACAAATTATAACATAAAAGACATAAAAGCTAAGCTATCTTATATTTATATAATAAGCAACTATTGAACTTTTTATTATAAATTTTATCTAATATTTAAGAGAGATTTATGAAGCGCGTCCTAAAGGAAATAAGGCTAGATAATAGAGAATTTGTCACTTCTGAAGAATTAAAGGATTATTGCGATGAAATGTATTTCAATTATCAAATGAGTAGTGATTACTTAATCTCCCGTGGATATTTAGTTCACATTTTAGAAAATATCTACTATGTAAAATCAACCGAGGAATTCAGGGAAAAAAAAATAAGATATTCGCTTTTAGAACTTGTAGCAAAGAGTTTACAGCTTAAAAACATTAAAAACTGGTATTTTGGGCTTTTTACGGCGTTAAATCTAAACAATATAAATTATGAAAGTGATGATGAAAATTTTTACCTAATTAATGACCAATTATTAAACAATCGACCTGTAAAGATTTTAGGAAAAAAATTCAGATTTTTAAGATTTAAAAACGCTCTTTTCAATTTTGGAATTGTAAATAATAAAGTTAATTATTCTGATCATGAAAAAACTATTTTAGATTTACTTTATTTATGGGAATCAAACCATATCAATGAAAATAGAATAGTAATTGAACTCTCTAAATTGTTAAACGGTATTTCTAAAGAAAAAATATTAAAGTATGCCCAATACTACCCTGAATCTAATCAAAAAATACTAAAAAAAGCATTAAAATAGTTGCATTTTTAACAACTATTTTGATTTTTTGAATGGATTTGGAATCCATTTTGATACGTTTTTCTTGTAGGTTATAAATTCTTCTCCAAACATCTTGATCAGGATTTTTTCTTCATAATTTACCATCCAATTATACACTAAAAAAACAACGATAAAAAATCCTAAACTAATTAGAGATATTGATAAAAACAGAAATGCTACATAAATTAATAGGATTCCGAAGTACATTGGATTTCTTGTATATCCAAGGATTCCATCAGTGATTAACTTATCAGGAGGGTGATGAGACTTAAATAGAGTACAATGCGAGAGCATTATGAAAATGATCGCTATTACCCAGACTACTATAAACAAGATTAAATGTAAAACAAAAGGAATAAATTTATTTAAAAATGTAGAGAATCTAAATAAGTGAGCATCTAAAACCCAAATCAAGATAAATACTATTGGAAGTACTGTATGATATATATGCGAGTTAGGTACTTCCCTTTCATGACCTTCGTGTCTTTTTATATCCATATTTAATCATCATTTGTTAGGAATGTTATATCATAAATTTGTATATTTCTTATTTATGGTTTATATAGACCAATTTTTCATACTAATTTATAATTTATTCATACTCTATCATATCTTTTAAAAGGGTTCAGGATTTTTTTTAATGAATTCTATGATAATATTCGCAAGTTCTGGTCCTTTATCTTCTTGAACAAAATGTCCAGCATTCTTTACTGTAATATGATTTTGTCCTTGTGCTCCAGGAACAATTTTTTGCCAGTATCTTTCCCCTCCTCTTGTTATTGGATCTTTATCTGAAAATGCTGTTAAAAACGGCTTTTTCCATATCTTAAATTTTTCATGCGCTTCCTTATTCGCTTCATGCTCGGGATCCTCTGGAGTAATAGGAACTAAAGAAGGCATTATTCGGGCACCTGCTTTATAAGAATCGTCTGGAAATGGAGCATTATAACTTTTTAATACATCTTTAGTAAGCTTAGTTGTTGTAGCTCCTTGTATTATCCTACCTATATTAAACTTTGGAGAGTTTCTAGAAAAATCTCTCCATTCCAAAAATGCATCTGACAGGCGTTGCTCTCCCGTAGGTAATCCTCCATTTGATAATACTATCCTATTAAATCGCTCTTGATTTTCAATAGCAACTCTTAAACCTATCAATGATCCCCAGTCTTGACAGAATAAAGTAATTCTTTTTAAATCAAGTGATTGAACCCAATTTGATATCCATTTTACATGTTTATGATATGTATGATCAGTTTGTTCAGTTGGTTTATCAGAGCGACCAAATCCAGCTAAATCAGGTGCTACTGTTCGAAAACCTGCATCGTATAAAATGGGAATCATATGCCTATATAAGAAAGACCAAGATGGTTCGCCATGCATAAGAAGGATAACTTCAGCGTCTTTAGGACCTTCATCAATGAAGTGGATTCTAATGTCATCAATATTTAAATAATTCGGTTTAAATGGGTAATTAGGCAAATTTTTAAATCTTTCTTCTGGTGTGCGTAAAATTTTCATAATTTCATCTTGAAAAGAGGTTTTATTATAATAATATTTATTGTATTAGTTCAAAATATAAGTTTTTACTTATTTTTAACTCGTTATTAACAATAATATATAAATTTAATCAAAAATTAATTTATATAAAAATTTAACTCCCAAGCAATAATAAAGTAATCAGATTGATAAGAATCCCAATCTTAAGAATCAAATGAATGTTATAAGCGAGCTTTTTTTCAAATAAACTTTCGATGGTTAATAATCCAGCAATACTGATAAATATAATTGCTAAAGTGGTAAGTAAAAGATACCAAAAAGAATTAGATACGGAAAAAGCAACGAGGAATATAAGACACGTTATTGTTATTAATTCAAATCCAAATGTGTATTTTATCAATTTCGACTCAGTATCATTAAATCTCCAATTTTTATGAAAAATTTCCTTTTTTTCTTTACTCAAGCTTATTAACAATTCCCGTGATAATTGGAGAAGAAGTATACAAAAAAAGAAAAAGAAAATATAAATAGGAATGGTCATGGTATGTATGTTCAAGAAAGCACCATAAAGTAAACCTAATGAAAAGCAAAGTGATATAATTACAATGGAAATTATGTAACTTTTTTGCTTGTATTTATATCCAAAATAACCCAAAAAGCCCCAAAGAAAACCAAGATATATAGTAAAGACTAAAATAACACTATTTAAAAAATAGATAATTCCATTAGGAATAACATAGATTATGACTAGAATTAAACCAGACAAATATAACAATAAGGTTATTATCAAAAATCCTATTATGAACCTTTTACTCTTTCTTGATTGACTTTCTGTAAATTTAAATAATAGAATTAAAAAAGTTCCGGCTAAACTAATCAAAAAATACGATATAGTACCATAAATCAGATTTTTAGTAAATAATTCTACGCTTATCCCAGAACGAGTATTGAAAATACCAAAAAGCACTAGGATTAGACCCTTGATACTTGGTTTTATTACTTCTAAGTATTTTTTAATTTTTACTTTAACTTAATCCCACCTAATTAACTTTTTTGGTAAATTCTTGAGGCAGTATTAAAATTTAATTCTAGACTCTGATTTACAAATTCAATTAGAGTTGTTTTATTGCCAAATTCTTGATAACAAAAGTTATTATCAAAGCGAGGGTATGGTCCTAAGTCTACATTTAAACTACCAACCCACATTGGTCCTTCCCATGCTACATTAACACGTCCTTGGGAAGGCGATTCATAATAGACATAATAGCCTATAGATAATGGTTGAACAACCACAGTTGATTGAAGTATTTCCGATATAAAGTTATTAAATGAAGCATATTCAAGAATACTCCCTAATTCGACGATCCATACATTTTTAAATCCATTAACCCGAAGTTCATAATCTGAAGCCCAGTATGTATCCTCCTGTGAATAAAGAGCTACATATCCATCTCCTTTAGCACCAAAAGTCCATTTACCATGTTGCTCTATTTCGTCAAAAGCCCATTTTGGAAAATAAGCATGTTGATAAAATTTATTACCTGTAAAGAGATTTAGGAAATATAACAACAGTTCTCCCTCTAGGGGCAAAGTTTCACGATCATACTGAATTATTCCCATATTTTTATATAATGTTGCTCTTGGATTCCATCCACCTACATATTCTTGTTCTAAATCTTTGGTTAACCCTCCTGGAGAATTTGTATAAACAAAAGCATCATTATCTAATGTGGCTTGCCAAATATGTTCTTGATAACTATTCATTCCTTTTTGGTGATCTTGTGCCCCTGAAAGTTGATAATATGGTGTTCTGTATGTATATGTATTAGATGTCTCTAAACAGATACCTTGAGTAACCAATTTTAATTTATTAGCATATTCACTTAAAGGAATACCATGAAGAAATGCTGAGACTTTGAGAAAATCGGAAATTAGTTGAGGACCATACACATTATCAGACTTTATATTATATTTCTCAACCAAATCAAATACTTGCCTTATTGTTTGTGAAGGTAAAACAGCAGACATACCCAACCAAAACATTAGATCTTCTTCATTATAATTTATATTGTATAGATCACCTTCATCCATATCAACACTATTGCGCTCTTTATGTTCATTATATCCGATTGAATAAGCAGTTATATCCTCAAGAATTGGGGGTGGAGCATAATAATCACTTGTTGCTAATGCAACAGCAGCAAGATTGCTCTTATCATTCGGATTATGTTCTCCAATACCAAGCATTATCCACGCTGATTCGGAGGTACTATCTCTAGATGCTGGTGATAAAGCACTTGTCCCTACCTTCGATCGATCGTAACAACGACCGTGAGTGGTAGCATATCTCCCTTTATAATAATTATTAGCAAAATCAAAAGCAATTATGTCCAATACCATTGCAGCTTTATAAGTTATTTCTGGATCTTCAGAAAAGTCCACTAAATTAACCAATGCTGCGATATCTTCCGTAAAGTATGTATTGGAATGCCATTCTGAGAATCCAAACTGTCCTCTCCAATCAAGCCACCTTTTAACTAAGGGTAAAGCGTGATTTACATGATCAAGACCAGTCATGTTTGAAATAACAAATGTATCATTGGGAAAAAGCTGTCCAATGAGTAATTCTGCTGTATGAAAAAGAATCTGGTGATTTTCTGTATAATAAATCATATCGTCTCTAATAGGTTCTGTATACCAGTATTTTGTTTTACCAAAAGCGTCTATTACAGTGTTTTTTATTGTTGGACTTAAGATACTCCTATTTATATCGATATATATCAATCGTATGAGATTATTAAGAGTAAAATCCAAAGTATCTTTTAAATTATAAATTTTATATAGTGAAGCTTCTATACTTGCTTCACTCACATTTAAACCTCGATAAATACGAGATACTTGTGCATATACATGATTACTGCTTATGCTATCATTCAAATAAACTTCTTGTCTTAGTTTATATCCATCTGTTGCATTATAATATTCAAATAAATCAACTGAGCGATTAAAGGTCGTTCTCATAGAAAATTCCCATTGTCCTTGGCTTAACATGGGTGTTGAATTCTCTTGTTTTATATGAAAGAATTGTGGTGTAAGAAAAATTAAAAATATAAATATCAATTTAGGAAATTTTTTACTTTTTGATTTACCCCCATGTTTTATAGAATAGATCTTACAAGACAAATAAATGACGAAAAGAATAATTATTATATTATTAAAAATGTTAATTGATGATAATTCATATAATAGGAATAGAGTAAATACAAAAATACCACCTAAACTGCTTGAAATTACAATTTCCCAAGAAATAATCAATATTATAAGTACCAGAATCGAATAAAATAAATACTGTATGCTTTTTTTCTGGTTTTTCAATAGAATCCTATTTTAACTTTGAAATAATCTGATTACGTTAATTTCAACTCAATGGTTAAAATAATTTTCTAATACATGTTCATTGCGAATAATAAGGATCTCTTGTAGCACATCCTACATTTTTTCCAGATTTCATTAATTCAGAACATTTAGAACAACTAATGCAAACCTGTTTTTTATCAAGTTTTTCTTCTTGAAATATCTGTTTCGGGAAGTTAGGATTCGCTAATGCCATCCTACCAAACCCACAGATATCTACTTTTTTTTCATGTGCTAGTCCAGCAGCAATATAAATAGCAAATTGTCGAAAATATGAATAACCTGAACCCATTACCACCATATCATCAGGTAAGTGATTTTTAATTAAGGAAGCTAAATTTAGAAGTCTATTTACTCCAAATAAAGGATGTTCATTAGGAAAAATCCCTCTTTTTACAGGTACATCAAATGGACGTGTGATGTGGGGCTTAAAATGTGGATTTCCCGCAGAAATATTAATTAATCTTATTCCTAAATTATACAATTGGTTAATTACCTCAATTGGTTCGGTAAGATCTATTGTTGCGGGGAAATTCTCACTTTCAACAGATCTCACACCAAATCCATTAGGATAAGGCATTCCATCATAAACGCTCATTCGTGAGGTTACCAAAAAATCCTTTTCATATCCAATTTCTTTGATTATTTTTTTTATTATATTTAAAAAAAATCGAGTTCTATTTCCGAGATTCTTCCCTCCGTATATCGATTTTCTTCGATTTCTTGAGCTAAATAGTTCGTGTATTAAATATCCATGACAGGATTTAATATCAACTCCGTCAAATCCTATTTCCTTGGCTAAAATTGCCTTTTGGATCCAATCATCTTCTAACTCTTTTAACTCATTATCAGATATCACAATTCCTTCCTTCTCTGAGAGACCACTTGCGTTGTCTAAATCATTATTATGATATGCCCTTATGGGATATTTTTTACCTTCATTAAATGAATATCTCCCAGAATGATTTAACTGTAAAAGTAAAACGCATTTATCGACAAATCCTAATTCTTTTAAGGTACTATTACATAATTTTTTAGTATTTAACACTAATTCTTTGAAACTTTCAGAGTTTTTTTGTGACAAAACTAATTGATGAGGATTTGAACAACAATTATGGTCAATAGCGGTCGCTTCAAACCAAATTAAACCAGCTCCTCCTTCGGCAAATCGTTTATATCGTCGATAAGTGAGTTCTCCTGGAGTACCATCTAAATCTGCATCAAATCCTTCCATAGGTTGAATTGCTAAGCGATGAGGGATAAATTTATTATTCACATTAACTCTCTGTTGCAATATTTCTATTTTTGGATAGATGGGAATATCCAACCTTAGATTATCAATTTCCTTCCTTAAATCATCAATATTTTTGTATGTAAATGGTTTGAATTTACTGTAAGAAGGATTTAAACTCATTAGTTTATAATTAGAGAACCTTTAATAAAGAATTTTTCATTTTTTTCAATGATGGTTTATGGCTAAAAAGAAAATTTTACTTTGTCAAAGAGGTAGATACTTCAAAAGAGATAAGAGTTATTCTTATTTTAAAGAAATTCTAAGTGATTATATCGTCGATAATTATGAAAATGTAGAAATTTTCAATAATAGAGATTTCTTTCATTATGATACCACTATTTTTTTCACCCAATTTGGTGAATTCACTGAAGAACAAGAAAATAATTTATTAGATTTTATCGCATCTGGAAAAGGATTTGTAGGATTGCACGGTGCATCTGCCTCTTTTAAAGAACATCCCAATTATTACGAAATGATTGGGGGGAGATTTATTAAACATAAGAGAAAGACTGATATCGATATAAAGATAATAGATAAAAGTCACACAATCACACATAATATTAACGATTTTACATTTTTTGATGAGCCATATAGACATGATTTTTCTATGAAAGGAGATATGGAAGTTTTAGCAGAAGCTTATTACCATGATGAGGAGGATTCTGATCCTGAACCCATCATTTGGGTAAAAACTTATGGAGAAGGACGAGTTGCATTTTGCGCTTTAGGTCATCAAACCCGAGCTCTAAAAGACGAGATATATCGTACTATAATAAGAAACTCTGTGAAATGGGTTTTAAAAGAATAATAATCATGGTGAATCACCATAGATAATAAAAAAAAATTGAAGGTAGCTGTCATAGGTTGCGGATGGATAACAGGAACTTATAAAATGGTATCAAAAATAGTAAAAAACACTAATATTGTAGCTGCAGTTGATTTGGACCTAAATAAAGCTATTAAAATCGGAGGTAAAAATCATGCATATACAGATACTCAAAAGATGTACGATAATGAGGATTTTGAGTCAGTATATATTGCTACTCCACATCATCTCCATAAACCCATGATTAAACAAGCTTTTGAGAATGGAAAACACATCCTATGTGAAAAGCCTGTATCGGTTTCAATTACTGATGCACAAGAAATAAAGAAAATGGATGAACAATATCCAAATTTGAAATTAGGATTTAACTATAACTATCGGTACGACCATAACTGTTATCGACTAGTTAAAGCAATTCAAAATAATCATTTAGGAAAAATATATTATGGAAATTGTAATATTTTTTTTAGCAGGAATGAATCTTATTTCGAAAAAGGTCCTTGGCGCACAAAAAAAGCTACTGCTGGTGGTGGAACTCTACTTATACACGGTTCACATATGATAGATATAATGTTATGGGCCTTTGGTGAGCCTATTTCAGTTATAGGTAAGATTGATAGAAAGAGATTTAAAAATCTCGAGGTCGAAGATATAGGTTTCGGGATTATTGAATTTAAAAATGGAGTAATTATGCAAATAAATGATTCTACCTTAGTAAAACCTCCTTTTGGAATATTCAAAGATCTTGTCCAATTACAAATTTTTGGAGAAAAAGGTAGATGCTTATACACTGGACCTTGGCCTAAATCTTCACTAAAATGGAAAGGAGTTAAAAAGTTTAAAGTAAAGAAAGATACAAAAGGATTCTCTCATTTTGGGAGATCAGTAAAGGCATTTAGTAATTGGATTCTTCATGATAAACCATATTTTAATACAATAGAAGAAAGTTCAAAAGCTTTGAGATTAATAACAACACTATATCAATCCTCTGATTCAGGTCGAAAAGAAAGTACAGAAAAATTATAAGTTTATTTGTTTACTTTTTATTCAAATTAAATTGAGTAGTTAAAAGATCTTCCTTTTTTGAAGATGAGCCCATGTAGAGAGTATATTTAATATCTTCAATATCCCAAGATGATGCTCTTAGATTATACCAAGAAAGATTTTTGATAGGTACTTCAATTTCTACGGTCTTATTTTCATTTGGTTTCAGATTAACTCGTGAAAATCCTCTTAAAAGTTTTAGAGGACGATCTATCTTAGAATTCTCAAATCCAATATATAATTGAACTATTTCATCTCCTGCCATTTTTCCTACATTTTTAACATCTACACTAGCTTTAATTATATCTTTTTGAATTTCTACTTGTAAGTTAGCATACTTAAAAGAAGTATAACTTAAACCATAACCAAATGGAAAAGCAGGTTCTAATCCTTTTTTATCAAAAAGAGTATATCCATGATAATAACCATATTCAATTTCATCTGCATTTTTATTGAAAAATGGCAAATCTTTAGAATCTTTTGGGATTGTAAACGTTAATTTTCCACTGGGATTGACATCTCCAAAAATTATTTTTGCTAATGCGTTACTTCCTTCCACACCAGAATACCAAGCCATTAGAATTGAAGGAACTTCATTTTTCCATTCTTCCATGATAATTGCGCTTCCTCCAATTAAAACAACAATACAATTTTTATTTTCAGAAGCAACTAATTTAATTAATTCTATTTCGTTATCATGCAAAGAAAGATTCTCACGATCTCCCCCTTTTCGAAATTCTTTAATATATTCACCTTCATCTTTGTAATTTAATCCAACAATTATTAAAACTGCATCAGCTTCCTTAGCTAATTCCTTAACTTTGTTAATATCTCTACCTTTTTCATAGGTTATTTCAAAAGATCCCTTCGCATAATTTTCAAGACCTTTCAATGGTGTTACTACCTTTTTAACCGAGACATTGCTACTTCCGTGATCTCCTGTGTTTTTAACTCGAGCAAATTTTCCAAATACTGCTAATTTCTTAATGTTCTTTATATTTAGCGGTAAAAGATTGTTTTCATTCTTTAAAAGAACCATACTTTTTTCTGCTGCTTCTAATGCTACATTATAATGATCTTTACATCCAATTAATTGAGTTTCATATATTTGTGGATCTTCTTTAGTTGTATAACGAAGAATTGTTTGTAGCACTCTTTTGACTGCTTCATCGATCATTATTTCTGAAATTTTACCTTGATCTAAAGCTTTCTTGATTTTTCTATATTTATAATATTTAGCTCTTGGCATTTCAACATCCAACCCTCCTATTATTCCTGCAACAGTATCTTTTAGTCCATGCATCCAATCAGAGTGCACAAAGCCTTCAAATTCCCACTCTCCTTTTAAAATATGACGTAATAAATACTCATTATGACCACAATATTTTCCACGGAACTTATTATAAGCACTCATCACTGTAGCACATCCCTCATCTAGAACACTTTTGAAATGAGGAAGGTAAACCTCACGGAGTGTTCGTTCATCCATTTTTACATTTACTTTAAACCGAGCGTTCTCAATGCTATTTGCTAAATAATGCTTAACCGTAGCCATTACATTATGTCTTTGGACTCCTCGAGTTAAAGCAGCCCCAAATTCACCTACTAAAAATGGATCTTCCCCATATGTTTCTTGAGCTCGACCCCAAGAGGGATGACGTAAGAGATTTACGCATACTCCTCCAAAAAGATTTCCTCCATGGGCACGAACCTCTTTACCTATTACATCCCCGATTTTTTGTTCTAAACCTAAATCCCAAGAGGCACCACGAGCCATGGATACTGGAAAACAAGTGGATCCTGGGATAATTACACCACGAGGACCGTCAGTAAATTTAAAAGGTGGTACATTGAATTTATCTGATCCTGCTCCATCATAAGCTCGTTTCCCAAAACCCTTATCTTCTAAAATTTTTAAAACAAGTCCATTTCCAACCATTTGAGCTGTTTTTTCTTCTAAAGACATCCTTGAAATGACATGGTCAACATATTCTTCAATTTCTTTTTCACTCATACCTTTTTTAATTTGGCTCATTATACTAACTACCGTCAAATTGGTAATTTAATAACATAATAAGAAAAAAAAAAGGATAAAAAGTAAATTTTTTGATTTTTTAATTATGCTAAAGATATCCCTAAATCTCCTAAACTTAGGAATAATGAGGGAATTAACCAGCCTAAGAAAAATATAATACCAATTAAGGAGATAATCCTTGCTCGTTTATTATATCTATTATTTTTTTCAGTAAGAACTGAACCTCTCGCAATTATTAAAGTTATAAAGGATATTGGGAAAAATAAGAACCCAAAATAAGATAACTTGTAAGCAAATTTAGAGTCTGGGATTCTTTTATAGTCTATTTCATCCTTTTCTATTATATTCAACCACTCAGCGTTATAAAAAGCTTCCTCAACATTTAATTGTCCTGAACGCCACCATTTATCTTTAACTTTCCTTGCAGGGATTATTTGTGCCGCAATAGTACCCATCATCCATTCAAGACTTCCTGTATATTTTGCTTTTTCCCATGCGCGTAATATACCATAAAACATGCTAAATGCGACTATTATAGTTAAAAAGGTTCCAACCCAATCAAGAAGTCTATAAGGAGTAAAATAAAATACCGAAGAGACATATAAATGTGCTATGAAATAAATCCATTGGATATTATACATTGTAAAAGCAACAAACCCAAATCTGCGGATAAATTTTGTTTTATTAGCAAATTCTCTACCACGTCCCCTATATTCGACTGCTCTAACAACTACCATGATAAGACAAATTGCAGCTCCATTTAAACTTAAAAATTGGAAGAGCCATCCTGCTAATGGAACTCCATTTTCAGGAACCCAATTTCTATGGAAAGGAAGACTTGTATAAAATAACATAGTATTTTCAATACCTAGCGTATCCATCATAAGAATAAGATTTACTATTAACCCGATCGTACCGACAATAAACATTATAAACCCAATTTGCATAATTCTTTTAGGAAAAAACGACCAATCCTTTCGAATTTCATCCCGATTTTGAGCTAACACAACTCCCATAATACTACCAACAAAAGATATAGATAAATATGGAAAAATTGGTTCCTCTCTTCCAGCAATTGCATTCAAAAAGAAATGAGTTATAAACTTCCACCACTCAGAAATACCTAGGTAAGGATATTGAACATCTACCCCAGTATTAGGATCTGTTGCCCAGGGATATCCTGGAATGATTAAATCCACCAACCACCACATTAATGGCGTTAATACCACGATAACAATAGCTAATATAATATATGTTTTTATAAGCTTTCTAGGATTCTTCCAACCATCTTTTCTTGAAAGAATACCCTGTACAATACCATTAAGAATAATACACCAAGCTATTGTATGGATTGTTTCAAAGTGATACCCTCGATAGAGTATAACCTGCCATCTCCAAGTAGAAATGTCGTCTAAAGTTTTTGCTAGATTTG
Organism: Promethearchaeota archaeon; assembly: GCA_048941625.1. Classification (GTDB taxonomy): domain Archaea; phylum Asgardarchaeota; class Lokiarchaeia; order Sigyniarchaeales; family SOKP01; genus Loki-b32. The sequence continues at coordinate 13,983 of JBHLNK010000032.1, forward strand.
CAATAGCTCCGTGTATCCCCAAAATACTCTCTGAAATCATCGCAAAAATCAATAGCAAGACACCTCCCATGATCTGTCTTATGATTAAATCTTTAATACTTTTACCTGCTTGTAGATGGCGATACATACTTATCATATTACCTATCGCAGAAACCATCAAAAAGAAACCAGCAAGACCACCCAAAAAAGGTAAAATTATAAATGCAAATATGTTTATTAATGGAATATTGTCAATCTGAGCAAGTAAGGTATCAACATCTAATACATGGGTTATAATATGCAAAAAGATCATCAATACAATTGCTATACCTCTTAAAAAGTCAATACTAGCAAATCGTCTCATTTTGATTCACATATTTAGATTAATTTTTAAAATATTTGGATGTTATAGTTAGATAGATATGTCCTAATATATATTCTTTTAAACTTAGTCTTCCCTATTAAAAATATTTTTAACGAACATAGATAAATAGTATTTTATGACTAAAGATAATAATAAAGTAGCATTAATTACTGGAAGCACTCATGGTATTGGAAAAGCTATTGCGCTTGAGTTAGCAAAAATAGGTTTTTCTGTCATAACTAATGGTTCCTCAACAGAAGAATTATCTAAGGATTATAAAGATTCTTTAAAAAACATCTATAGGGAAGATTCGAGTGATAAATATTTATTTATTCAAGCTGATGTAGGAAAAGAAGAAGATCGCATCAAAATCATTGAAGAAGTAAAAATTAAATTTAATAGAATAGATGTGTTAGTCAATAATGCGGGGGTTGGTCCAATAAAAAGAGGAGACTTATTAGAAATGACTGAGGAATCCTATGATAGAGTAATGAGAATAAACTTAAAGGGTCCATTTTTCTTGAGTCAATCTATAGCAAAATGGATGATTGAACTTAAAAATTCTCTTGGAGATGATTATCAACCATACATAATTAATATTTCTTCAATAAATCGGTATACAGCATCGCTTAATAGGGGAGAATATTGCATTTCTAAAGCCGGAATGTCTATGATGACGAAATTATTTGCACTAAGATTAGCTGAATATAACATCCCTGTATTTGAAATTTCTCCTGGAATAATAGACACACCTTTGACTAAACCTAGATATGATATCTATAATAAGTTGATTAATGAAGGTATAAATCCTATCAAAAGATGGGGTAAACCTATTGATATCGCTAAGCCAGTAGTTGCCATTGTAAGTGGTTTAATACCCTTTTCTACAGGTTCTGTTTTAGACATTGATGGGGGTTTTCATATGCATCGTTTATAAAATATAGAGGGAAATTATGGTAGATTTTGATATCGACCAAATTCAGATAAAGGAGTACCATTCAATTATCATTGGGTCTGGTGTGGCAGGATTAAATTGTGCTCTCCATTTAGTAATGGAAGGTATCCCTTCAGATAAAATTGCTATCGTTACAGATAATTTAGGTGGAGGTACTTCATTTAATGCTGGTTCAGACAAACAAACATATTATAAAATGTCAATATATGGAGATCAAAAAGATTCACCTTACGAAATGGCAAAAGATATCTGCGCTGGGGGCGCAATGCATGGTGACATCGCCCTAATTGAGGCAACTAATTCCATAAGAGAATTTTTTCATTTGATACAACTTGGTGTCCCATTTCCCTACGATGAGTATGGTGGTTTCGTAGGTTACAAAACAGACAATGACCCTAGGCAAAGAGCTACTTCAATCGGTCCATTTACTTCCCAAAAGATGGGAGAATGTCTGTTGAAGGTTGTTCAAAAGAATAATATTAGAATATATGATAAACATTATGCTTTTAAAATAATAATTAATAAAAAAGCAGAGATACCTGAAGCTATTGGTTTAATCTGTGTTCATATCGAAAATTTATCTAAACACAAGGATATTAATAACCTAATTGCTTCTCTAAGAATTTTTAAAGCAAGAAATATAATACTTGCTACGGGGGGTCCTGCACTTTTATATAAGAATTCAGTATACCCTAAATCTCAGAAGGGAACAACAAGTTTAGCAATAGATGCAGGCTGTCGTCTACAAAATTTAACTGAATCACAATTTGGATTAGCATCCACCAAATTCAGGTGGAACGTTTCTGGATCATACCAACAAGTGATTCCTCGATATTTTTCTATCGATGACAATGATAATCAGAAAGAATTTCTGAATGATATATTCCCAAATTTCACGGAACTCTCAAAAGCCATATTTTTAAAGGGATACCAATGGCCTTTCAATTCAACTAATATTGAATCATTTGGTTCTTCATTAGTTGACCTTGCTGTCTACCATGAATCCATCAAGTTAAAAAGGCCAGTATTTCTAGATTATACTAAAAATCCAATCGATTTCAATTTTAAAAGACTACATCCTAAAGCAAGTCAATATTTAATTAATTCCAATGCGTTGGCAGATACACCAATTGAACGTCTTAAGAAATTGAATAAACAAGCCATTAAAGTATATAGTGATCAAGGAATAGACATAACAAAAGAACCCTTACAAATAGCTGTATGTAACCAACATCTTAATGGTGGAATTTCGTGTGATAGATGGTGGGAGTCAATAACGGTCAAGTATATGTTTGCTATTGGAGAAATAAATGGAGGTCATGGGATTCATAGACCAGGTGGAGCAGCATTAAATGCTGGGCAAGTAGGGGGTTTAAGGGTTTCTCAAAAAATAGCTCATTCAAAAAATCGAAAACACTCAATTGATCTGCAAAAATTTCAAGTTATTCTAAACAAAAATTTGGATTGTATTTTCAATGATTTTAACAATCTATTTGCTAATAAAGACGAGGAACTCTTAACACCACAAGAATTATTGAATCAAATTCAATATCGTATGTCCAAATATGCAACTATTATTCGTCCTCTAAATGGTCTTGAGTCGGAAATATCAATAATCCAAGATCAGTTGAACAATACAGCTAAATTAATAAAGGTAAACAGTAATGAAGAAATAATTGATTACTTACAGGTGCGCGATGCCCTTCTTACTCAGTTATTATTCTTAAAATCAATTTTAGATTACCATCAATTATATGGAAGAAGCAGAGGTTCATATTTGATTAATCGAGAAAATCTTAATACTGCGATATCTGAAATGTATATTATACCACCAAGTTATCTTAAGGATTATAAATTTATCTACAATGAATTAGATCTATCCAAAAGAATTCAAACTATCCAATGGAAAAATGGACAGACATTAATCGAATGGGAAGATGTAAGAGAGATACCATCGGAATTCGGATGGTTTGAAAATATTTGGAAAGAGAATATATATTAAATTTGATTTATATTTAAGCAAAATAAAGGCCTTTATTTCATACGAAAAAACCTTATATTATTGATATTAAATATCAATAAAATTTAAAGATTTAACAATATGAGATTTATTAATTTAGTATCTCACGTGATTGTATATTATGAATATGGAAGGAAAGATATGTCTGATAACAGGAGCTAATTCGGGTATAGGTAAGGCGACAGCTATTGGATTAGCAAAACTGAATGCAACAGTTGTAATGCTTTCTCGTAATAAAGAATGTGGAGAAAAAGCTCAAGAAGAAATAATAAATCAAACAGGAAATAAAAATATTGATTTATTACTCTGCGATTTATCTTCTTTTAAGCAAATACGAAAGCTTGTTGATGAATTTAAGCAAAAATATCAGAATTTGCATGTACTTATAAACAACGCAGGGATTATGCTTAAAAAGCGGACCCTGTCAATTGATGGATATGAAATGAATTTTGCTGTACATGTTCTAGGACCTTTTCTATTAACTAATTTATTGCTAGAACTCATGAAAAAAAGCGCTCCGAGCCGAATAATAAATATTGGTTCAGCAGCTCATAAAAGAGCAAAAATAGATTTTGAAGATCTACAAAGTGAAAAAAAGAAATATCGCTTATTTTCAGTGTATGGTGTTTCAAAATTAGCAGAAATTTTATTCACTTATGAATTAAGTCGAAAATTAGAGGGATCTGGAATAACTGCTAATGCAGTGCACCCTGGTGTAGTCAATACTAACCTAGGTCGAGATCAGTCAAAATTTAGCCAATGGTTTGCAGGAAGGTTTTTTAAAAGTCCAGAAGAAGGTGCAGAGACATCAATATATTTAGCTTCTTCACCAGAAGTGGAAGGTATTACAGGCAAATATTTCGTGAATAAAGAATCAAAATTATCTTCAGAAGAATCTTACAGTAGCGAAAATGCTAAGAAATTATGGAATTTTTGTGCAGAAGTGACAAATTTGGATGTTTAAAACTTTTATTACGATTTCAGTTTAATTTTAATAATAAAATTTTCTATAAATCAAAATTTAAATAAAAAATCTATTTTCTTTTTTAAAATACATTAATAAAATTACTTTTTTTAGATATTTTGATCTATTTCCATGAATGAGGTGAGGTATAAAAGATGAATGTCCCATATACAGGTTGTGCTACTTTAATGGTTCTTTCTGTTATTATATTTACAATAGCTTATAGAAAAAGAAAAGAACTCCGTCCTTGGTATATAGCAATTGTAATGAATGCGATAGGGTATTTTTTTGTTGCATTAGAAATTGGAACAGATGAAACCATAGCAATAAGCCCCCTCGCAATGATTTTCTTTATGTTTGGAAGTTTTTTGTTGATATATGCTGTAATAAAAGAGTATTATGAGACTTTTATCAAAAAGAATTCAAAAGAAGCGATTATAAAAAAGCTGGCTTACACTGCCATAGTGCCCCTCTCGTTATCTTTTTATATCCTCCTCATGATTATGATGATTATATGTATAAGTATGTTAATAAGACTGTTCATTCATAAAAAATCCTTGATACATGCTTTCTTTATATTAGCTTTAACAAATGGATTACTAAATATTATTGTCGCCATGATAACTGAAGTTTCACCATCTGATAGTACCCAACAATTAAGTGATTTCATTGGAGCTGTAATGACAACAACTTATCTTATTATGGGGATCGTTGCAATTATAGAAAAAAGAATTTTAGATACTAATAAAATTCTTACTAATGTCATAGATTCTGCTTCTACTGCTAGCATAAATACAGCAAATATAGCCACTGAATTAGCTGCCAGCGCAAGTGAGGTAAATGCTGCCTCAGAAGAAATTTCAACATCTACTCAAGAAATGACTAATAAATCCCGAGAAATCATGACTTCAACTCGTGAAATTTCTGATATATTAAATATAATCACCAGCATTTCTGACCAAACAAATTTGTTAGCGCTTAATGCAAGTATCGAAGCTGGAAGAGCAGGAGAACATGGTCGTGGATTTGCTGTAGTAGCTGATGAAGTAAGAAAATTGGCAGAAGAATCAAAAAATGCAGTAAAAAACACTAATGATAAAATTTCTCGAATAATAAGTCAAATTAATGAGACATTTAGCAATATGGAAGGTATTAGTGCCTCTGCAGAACAACAATCGTCATCAATGGAGGAAATATCTGCGACTGCTCAAAAATTAGGAAACTTAGCTGAAAACTTAAAAGAATCATTAACAACAAAGCAATCAGAAAATTAGCTTTCATTTAGATTTCTTTTTAATCCTTTTTCCTATATATTTATAGCTACAGTTTAGCTATTAATAAAGAATTAGTTAAATACTTTCAAATAACAAGAGTAGAAATTCAATAGTTTGATTTAATAGTTATATTTCTGTATAATACTTAAACTATTTTCTGTGAATTAAATGTTTCATAACATACCTGAATCTATTAAGAAACGAATGGAATTTTTAGAAGAATTAGATATAAAGGATAGAGTCGATGGAACTTCTAGGATGAAACGACTCCGCCAAATTCCTCCTGAAACGGGTAAATTTATTTCTATTTTAGCTGCTAGTGCTCCTGAAGGAGAATATTTAGAAATTGGGACTAGTGCAGGGTATTCTGCATTATGGATATCATTAGCATGTCGACTTCTTGGAAAAAAATTAATCACTTTCGAAATTTTAAAAGAAAAAGTTAAGCTCGCTCAAGAGACAATAAATCTAACCAATACAGCTGATTTAATCCAAATAATTGAAGGGGATGCTCGTGATTTTATATCCAACTATCATAACATATCATTTTGCTTCTTAGACTGTGAGAAAGAAATCTACGGAGATTGTTATGATCTTATTGTACCAAACATGGTAAAAGGAGGCATCTTAGTTGCGGATAACGCTATTAATCATTACGAAACCTTGAAGCCTATGTTGGATAAAGCTATAGCGGATTCCAGAGTAGATGCCTTAATTGTTCCTATTGGAAAAGGAGAGTTAGTTTGTAGAAAAATTTAAAAAAACTATAATTATTTAGAAGTTTTGAAACCTTCACTTAGCCAAAAACAAATAGCTTCTACTAGTCTTTCAGGAAATTGTTCAATCACTGATTTTGGTATTACAGTTGGCAGGATATCATCAATTATATATTGAACATCATTTATTTTTTCAATATTTTCTTCAAAAATTCCCCACCATTTCACACAGTTATTTACAGATTCATCTAAAATATTTTTAGCTTCATCACCTTGCACACAACCAAAATGTGCCAGACTGATTGTGTTATAGTTAATTTCTTTAAGTTTTTTGATTGTTTTAAGATATGCGTCATTATCCCAATAAGGAGGCATGAATGGCGGAACAAATACTTCATCTGATACTTTATCACCAAGGACATCTCCTACAAAGAGATTCTTATTTTTCTCATCGAGAATTGTGATATGATCACTCATATGCCCGGGAGTATCAAATATTTTTAATATGATTCCATTAAGATCTATTTTATCCCCCTCTTTTAAGGGAATTATGTCTTCTTCAATATTGTTAAAAGGACCAGTGCCAAATACTTCATTATAAGATTGATCCCTTAAGTTTGGGATTGCCTTTTCAGATGCGTATATTTCAATTTCCTTTCCTTCTTTTTTTGCTCGTTGACATAAAAATGGGATTGCCTGACAATGATCCCAATGAGAATGGGTTATAACTATAATATCTGGAGGGAAAATACCTAACTCTTTCAACTGACGGAGGATTTTACGAGCTTCTGTATGAGTTCCTGCATCAATAAGACATTTTTTACCACTCTCAATAAGATATATTGCAGTAATCTTTGGAACAGCAAACATTTTTATATCAATTAGAGTGGTATCATCATTAATTTTTCCTTCTTCTCGAATAGCAGTCATATTTCCATATCTTTATTGTAGTTTATTAATATTATTATTATTGATTTTTGATTAATTTATAATTTTCTCTTGATTTACTCAAAAGAAAAAAGCTTTGTTACATAATATACTTTATGATAGGCAACACTTTGCGATGCAAAGCTTTAAATATTCTGTTTTATTATAATTAAAATGAGACAGAAGAAAGTCTCAGAAGAATAAATATTAAAGTTTTATTAATATATGGATTAGTTCAATTTAGATTTAAAAAAGTGATGGATTGTATGGATAAATATAAAAGACTCATGTTGGCCCTCATCTTAATAGCTGTAATATCAAGTGGTATATATTTTATAGCTATTATTGGAGGAGTAATAAACTCTGAATTCCCCTATGGGATTTTTTTGCCAAGCTGGGCTATAATTTTAATTCCTATTATTACTCGTAGCAGATCAGAGGAGAAGAGAAAAGGGAGGTCTTAAGAATATGAAAAAAGAATCAATGTATATAATTGGAACAAGTTTTTTATCAATATCCATTATAATGGGTATGCTCCTGCCAGATTTACCAATTATTAGTTTTTTCGAAGGGATGTTTTTAGGAATGTCATTAGTCATGAATATTACTTTTTTGATTAGATATCAGATCGAGAAAAATATTGAAAATAGACCAAAAGAAAAAGAGGGAGTAATATTATAAAATGATTCTAATTAAAGAAAGAGATGGCAAATTTTTAAATTTCTTCACATCATCAATATTGGTCGGCTTAGGCGGGTTATTATTAGAATTTTTGATAATTGTAGTCTCATTCATTATTATATTCACTAATTTCTATTTACCCTTTGATTACGTTATACTAAACTTTTTAATATTATTCATTAGTCAAATTATAGGGAGTTTTATTATCTATTTTATACTGATCCCATTCTTTAAAGTAAAATCTTCGGAGTACCGTCGCTTTTCTCTCACTAACTCTCTTAAGACAATAATTCTTATATGTGGTACTTTTACATTTGTCGGTAGTTTAAATTTTATTTTAAATTTTATTTTTAGAATATTTAATATAAGTCCTCTAAGTGGATATTCTAATATATTATTAAATTTTGGACATTTGAGCAATCCTATGAATATCTTAATTTATTATCTTCCACTTACCGTTGGAGCTTCTGTATATGAAGAGCTATTGTTCCGAAGGACACTAATCCCTTCATTAGAACAACGAGGAATGAGCACGTCATTTGCTATATTATCTTCAAGTTTATTATTTGCTCTTGCACATTTACCAAATGACTTATTAAGTGCAAACATTCCGGGAATTATAATGCATATCTCAGCAGTATTTCTAATTGGAATTTCAACAGGTTTAATTTACACATTGACACGCAATATAGTATATTCAATAATAATACATGGAGTCTTGAATTTTATTTCTTTTTCAGGGCCACTAGTTGCTCTAATTTCTAACAGTCCTTTAACTCTGACTTATAATATCCTATATTGGACTATATACGCTCTAGGAATCGGTGTAATCATATTTAGTTTAGTTCAATTCTTCAAAAAGCGAGAGGTAGAATGGGTTATTCTTTTAAAAGAAAAAAATCATTACCCTATTTTTTATGGGTTTATTGGTTTTCTTGTTATAGGTACAATTAGCTTATTTATTCCTTTAGTAATGCAGAGCATTGTAGTGAAATTAGAAATAGCTGTTTACAATGTTTTATGGTACTTTATTATTTTGATTATATGCTATAGTTCAGCTCTCATTATTTTTTTTGTTTTAAGAGTTATTACTGTGTATATATCAAAAAATGAGTCATCTAAAGTTAAGAATTCAATAAAAAAATTACAAATGGAGGTAAAAAAAATTGAGTAAAGTACAAGCAATAGCAACTCAGAATCTTACTAAGAATTTTGGTGATCTTGTTGCTGTTAATAAGATAAATCTTAATATTCCTTATGGAAAGACATATGGTTTATTGGGGCCTAACGGGGCCGGAAAAACTACAACAGTAAGGATTCTCAATGCAATTATATCTAAAACATCAGGAAGTGCTACAGTTGGCGGATATGATATTTTAAACGATATTCAGAAGGTTAAAATGATATGCGGATTTTTACCAGAATCTCCTGGATTATACTCTAAACTCACAGCCAGGGAATTCCTAGAATTTATTGGAGAGCTGTATTATCTACCAAAAGATGCGATTTTCAATCGAATTAATGAACTCATAGAGTTGTTTGGTTTGAATGGTAGAGAAAATGATCTTTTAGAGAGTTATTCAAGGGGAATGAAACAAAAAGTCTGTTTATGTGCAGCTTTGATTCAGGATCCGGAAATATTATTTTTAGATGAGCCAACATCGAATTTAGATCCTGCAGCAGCTCGAATGGTAAAAGATTTAATTTCTCAATTATCGAAAAAAGCAGATAAAACGATTTTTATATGTACTCATCTTCTTGATACTGCCGAAGAGTTGTGTGATATTATTGGTATTATTGTAAATGGCGAAATAAAAGCCGAAGGTACACCTAAGGAACTCATTGAATCTGTTGAAGCCAAAAATCTGGAGGAAGCATACCTGAAAATCACTGGAGCGTCTCACATAGGTGATTTGTTAGCCTGGCGAGAAGAAAATCATCATAATAATGGAAATAATTATAAAAAGAAAAAGATGAAAAAGAAAATTAAAAAATAGAGGTAGATTTCAAATGACAGTTCAAACAATTGAAAAAGTGATTGAGAGAACACCAATTGAAAATAATAAAAATAAGTTGTTTAATTTAGCATTTCAAGAGAAGAATTTATGGAAAAAAATAGCTAAAAACGAAATAAGAATACGAACAAGCAATTTTAGAAATCACCGAAAGTTATTTTTTTTTGTATTATATTCACTCTTAGTTGTATGGGCGGTACTTTTAGCTCCTTTCCTATTCGATCTATTTATGCCAACTTTAGCAGAACAATTTTCAGATATATTTAAGCCTGTAATTGGCATCACTATCGAATCTATCATGATGATGCTCTTTCTAATGCTTATAATATATCCTTTAAATAATGTGTATAAGGAAGATGAAATTGGATCTAAAGAAACATTATTATCGACACCAGTTAAAGCAAATGATATCTTTCTAGGCGAATTTTTAGGTAAAGCTCCAATATATTCAATTGCGATCTTAATAATCGCTCCAATTATCGTTGGATTGATTAATCCCATCATCAATTTAACTGTAATCCAATATATAATAATATATGGTACAGTTTTTGGTCATGTATACTTTGCTAATCTAATAGGTTCAATTGTAACTAGTTGGATTGAACACAAAATTTCAAAAAATGAAAAAGCAAGGGATTTAGGTAAGGCATTGATTTGGGTATCAACTATTCTTTTAGTAGTTATAATGTATGCTGTAATGTTTTTTCTTAATTTTCTGTTAGAACACCCTGAATTAAAAAATTGGTTAGCATTTTATCCTTCCCTTTGGTTTTCAAATATAATATTATACTCCATAGATCCGATTTTACTAAACACATTCATATTAAATATATGGATTAGCATTTTATTAGCTGTTGGTGTACCAATTGCTGCTCTATATCTGTCATATAAGAAAGCTGAATCTTTTTATACTTTAGAAAAAGGCATCGAGAGCAGTCATATCACAATTATAGAACATGAAAACAGTTTTTATAGGCTTGTAAGAAGAATATCTGGTATTAAATGGGGTGGCTTAGTCGTTATACAGCTAAAAAGATTTTTTAGGAAAAAAGCTAATATTGCTAGACTAGCATATGTTGTTGGACTTTTAGGATTTATGAGTTGGATGATTACAAGTATGATCGATGATGAATTCATGCTAGTATATAGCTCTACAATACTAATCGCAATGGGAGGTGGATTAGGAAGTATAATTTTGGGGCATCTTGCTTTTATTGATTCAAAGGATTTAATTTGGGTATATAAACGTTCTCCTAGGGGTGTAAAGGCAATAGTATATTCTTATCTCTTAATGATGCTTATCTTCAACTTTTTCTTTGCAGTTTTCGTTAGTATAATGTTATTTGTATTTGCTAATATTGATGTTCTAAATGCTGTGCTTTTCTTTTTAGAATTTTTGTTGTTTACACAAATATCTATGTGTTCCGCTATGGGTTTACAATGTTTAGCACCCGCGTTTGGAGAAAAAGATTCAAAGATGAGAGCAAATTCAATAATCTCAATGCTACTTTTACAACCATTAATGTTTTTGCCTATTGGATTATTGATATTTTTTAATCCTAAGAGTGTTAATTTGTTGAGATTAATTGTTCAAGCACCTATTTTTCTTTATAATATCGCAGTAAGCGTACCACTATTATACTTTGGTATGAGAAAATTGAATAAGCTGGAGTAGAATCATAGATCAAAATTACAACTTCTTTCTTTTTTTTTTATTATCAATTAAAAAATAAAAAATAATAAATCAAAGGTGGAGAAATAAATGGATAAGATATTACTTTTAAGAATCATACTAATCATTGCATTTTCAGCAATTTTTGTAATTTTTCTTATGATGTTCATAGACAAATTATCATGAATTTTAATCTAAGGTGAAAAAGATAACAGAAAAAATAGATTTAAATGAAATTGAGAAAAAAACCTGGCGATCTACCCTCGAGGATGGATTATTAGATATTTACTTTGGTATCTTAATATTAAGTATTGGTATTGGAATAACTCTTGGTGACTTATTACCTGAACCATTTGATAGTTTATTACCAATAATTCTTATGATAATAGGATTAATATTATTTCTAATCGGAAAAAAATATATTACACAACCTCGTTTAGGAGTAGTTAAATTTGGATTTAAACAAAAATCTCGGAAATTAAAAACTGTATTAGTACTATCTATAAATGGAATTATTCTATTAATTGTTTATTTTTTACGTTTGATCAATCCCTCCTTATGGTCGGTTTTTCCAGTTTATATACAAGGATTGATAACAGGATTGTTATTTATAACAGTCCCGCTATGTTTTGCAGCATATTTTTTACAGCATCCCCGATTATATTTTATCGCTATTTTGGTAGGTATAAGCTTTTTTCTATCAGATTTATTCTCAATTTTTATTCTAGAACCTTTTGATGCTTTATTAGCTTTTGGAATTACAAGTTGTGTTATTATTTTTATAGGAATAATCTTTTTAATTAAATTTATTCAAAAATATCCATTATTTAGAGAAGAGAGAGGTTAAATCTTGACTCATAACATTGATCTGAAAAAAATTGAAAAAAAAATTCTAAAAACAGGTCATCAACATGGTCTTTTTGATATGGTAATTGGTTTTATAGTTTTGGGAATGGCTTTTGGACCTATATTTCGTGAAAGTCTACCTCCACCTTATAATTATTTCTTATGGCCACTAATAGTTGTCATTATAGCAGAAATAATACTTCTCCTCATTATCAAATATGTAATTCAACCTAGAGTTGGTATTGCCAAACCAGGACCTTCCCTCAAATCAATAAGAAAAAAGTTATTGATTACTATTTTAATTCAATTTGTAATCCAATTAACATTTTTCATTTTATTAATTACTGGAAGTGGTCCTGGAATACAAGTGGAAGGACTTATGTTTGTCTTAATTATAGGGTTATTTTTCCTACCTCTTTTCGGGATTTTAGGTTATCTAATGAAATTTCCTCGGATATATCTGATTGGATTACTTATTTGGTTAGCTATAATCATTAATGAGTTATTATATGATCCCATAGATTATAGAATTAGATGGCTTTTGTCATATGGGGTAATAGGATGTATAATTTTTTTAATAGGATTAATTATTTTTATTCAATTTCTTAAAAAATATCCAAAACCAAAGACAGAGATGGTGTAAAAATGCCTGAAGAATTGGATTTGAAATCTCTTGAGAAAAAAGCATATAGGTCTCTATTCGAGGATGGCTTGTGGGATTTATTTATTGGAATGATAATTCTGAGCATGGGGGTAAGTATATCACTAAGTTCACTCGACAATTTACCTGAAGTTTGGATTATTTTTTTACCTGTAGTATTGCTAAATACAATTGCATTTTTTATTTTTTATTTAGGGAAGAAATTTATTACCATCCCTCGGATTGGATTTGTAAAATTTGGACCAAAACGAAAATCAAAACAACTAAAATTGAAACTTTTTTTAGTTGCATTTTTTATTTTAAATTTGGTTATTTTCATTTTACCTTTTACAGGGATAATCAGTAACATTCAACTTGAACCTCTTTTAATGTCATTGTTGTTAGGAATAGGTTTTTTTACACTTCCTTTTTGTGTAGTAGCATATTTTCTTGATTTTACTAGGTTGTATTATTATGGTTTTCTAGCTGGAATTGGGCTATTCTTAACTCAAATACTTACCCCTATGGTAGGCTCTCCTATGGTTGGTTTTATTACTTTTGGTTCTTTTGGAGTACTCATTATATTAATAGGGCTTTATTATTTTATTCAATTTTTAAAAAAGTATCCCTTATCAAAATAGGTGATAGGAATAGCGAAGAAGAAAACAGAGTCAGAAGATTTTATACAACCTCTTACGGATATTGACAAGATTATTCATGAACCTGCCAGGTTGATGATAATGTCATATTTATACGTAGTTGAAAGTGCTGATTTTGTTTTCTTGAGAAATCAAACTGGTTTAACTGATGGAAACTTATCTTCTCATTTAACCAAACTTGAGTCTTCTGGTTATGTGGATATTGAGAAAAAATTTAAAGGTAAAAAACCTCAGACAATACTAAAACTTAGTAAAAAAGGTCGAGAAGCTTTTGATCATTATAGAGAGAAAATGGAGCAAGTATTGAGTGGATTAAGTGAAAAATAAATAAAAAGAATAGTCTCTATTTATAAATTCTAACTAAAATTTATTTAAACCTATAATATATATTTATAATAGAAGATTATTCTTTCGAGATTTGGAAAAGAATAGCTATAGGTATAAGAATAATAGCATTAAATATGTTTAAATTTTAATGAGGAACATCAATTTTGGAAAGTTCTAATCAATATAAATTGGAATTAACTTATAAAATCTGTGTTTTTGGAGATTCTGGAGTAGGAAAGTCAACATTAGTAGATAGATATCTTACAGATACATTTCATGACAATATCAGATCAACACTAGGGGCTACAATCAATATAAAAATAGTAAAAATTAAGCACGGGAAAATAACTCTCCAGATTTGGGATTTTGGTGGTGAGGAGAAATTTAGATTTATATTTCCATCTTATGCTGCGGGATCTTCAGCAGGTATTTACTTGTTTGATCTTACAAATCCTGAAAGTTTGACAAATATTAGTAATTGGCTAACAATTTATAGAAGGGCCTCTAGGAATGCAGTGACTTTATTGGTTGGAAGTAAATTAGATTTAGAAGTAGAGAGAGTCTATAGAAGGGGTGAGTCATTAAATCTAATGAAATTATATAATTTTGATAATTATATTGAATGTTCTTCGAAAACAGGAGAAAATATTTCTTTATTATTTAGAACAGTTATATCAGAAATTCTAAAAAGAACAGGGCACCATCAAGTAGAATTTATAGCTTAAATCAGTAAATTGGAATCAAATAATCTCTACATTTTTAATAGGAACCCAACCCTCTTTTCCAGATTCATTTTGAACCCAAAACCACTGAGCTTCTTCTTTTTTAATAATGAATTCTTCACCAATTTTGACAGCTAGCTCTTTAGCATTGTAATCTCTTCTTAATTTAGCTGTTTTACCTTGAATTTCAAGATAGTTTTCAGGTACCCATCTACTTTTTCCAGATTCTTTAGTACACCAAATCCATCCAGACCATTCAGTATCTTTTTCACCAACTGACACTAGTTCTCCTTCCTTGAAGCTTAACGGATCTGTATAAGGAGAATTATATTCTTCAATGACTCTACATTTTTTTCTCTTGATTTTTTCTTCACTTTTCTTTTTTAATTTAAATATCGAATAAGTTCCATATGCTTTTGCCACTAAATTCTCGTTATTAATTAATTCAGACTCCAATACACCAGTCGTTCTGCCTTTATGAATTACCTTCGTATTACAAATTAAATTTCCTTCCTTTGCTGGTTTGAAATAAGAAATTTTAACTTCAATAGTAGCACATAATTCATCTCTTTCTAAAAGTGAATATATCGCAGCACCCATTCCCGTATCAGCCATTGAATACATTACGCCACCATGAACTACTTTATGTGGATTAAAGTGACTTTCATTTATTTCTAAAACACATTGAGAATATCCTTTTTCTAATTTTGTGAATTCAAATCCTATTAAATCACCGAATGGATGAAATCCTTTTCTTTTAAGTGGGTTAGGCTCAGGCATAATCTAATTAAAATTCATTTTAATTTAATATTTATTAAAAAAAATCGAAATTACCAAAATAAGATGTTCTGTTCAAATATTATTGATATTCAATATTTTATTCTAGGATCAATGATAGCATAAATTACATCTATGGCTAGATTTGTAAATACAAAAATCAATGTGAAAACAAAAACTAATGCATTGATTATCCAATATTCACAAGATCTTACTGCATCAACTAATAACTGTGCTACACCTTTTAAATTAAATGTGGTTTCAGTTAGAGCAGCTCCAGTAACTACAGTCGCAAAATTTAGTCCTATCACTGTAACTGTTGGAATTAATGAATTTCTTTTAGCATGTATATGAATAACATCTCTTTCCCGACAACCTTTTGCCCGCGCAGTTCTAACATAATCTTCTTCTAATACTTCTAACATACTCGACCGGCTTTGGCGGGTAATTCCTGCTAATGTTATAAAAGATAAGCATAATACAGGCAGAAATAAATGATGTAAATAATCTGGGATTAGATAAAACTTCCCTGAAATTAAAGAATCAATCAATCTAAATCCGGTAATAAAGGGGGGGTCGATATATTCCATATTTTTAAAGCCTATTGTAGGAAACCAATCCAATCGGTATCCAAAAATATATTGAAGTAATATTCCTAAATAAAATACTGGAATAGAAACTCCAATAAGAGCAATTCCTCTTATTGCTGTATCCTTAAATTTGTTTCGATGTGTTCCAGAAGTGATCCCTGCTTTTACTCCTAAAAAAGATGCAATAATCATTGAAAAGATTGCTACATCTAATGTACGAGGTAATCGCTGCATTATTAGCGTCCAAACATCTTGACCATTTCTGATAGCAACAGAGCGTCCCCAATTTCCAGTGAATAGATCTGCTACATATTTAAAATACTGTAAAATTAGCGGTTGATCAAGCCATAGCTGACGTCGAATTTGTTCATAAACTTCTGGTGTTGCAACACCCTCCAATATATTATGAGCATTAAATAAATAAGCTAATGCAGGATCGCCTGGTAATAATCGTGAAAGAAAAAAAGTAACAGTCAATACACCAAACAAGATCGGTACTAATGAGATTAACCTCTTGACAATATATTTGATCAAACTCATAATTTTATTATTCTCCTAACATTATCAAAAAACACTATCATATAATGGAAACATATATATAAATCTATTTCCTAATCTTAATTCAAATCGGGATTTAGGAAATATTTATTAAATCATAATTCCTATATATATACAGAAGTGAAAAAATGTAATCAATTATGGCTCAGTTAGATGAGAAAGACTTGGTAATAATGCAAGCTCTTGATAAATTTGGGCGTAATATTGCCAAAAATAAGATTACTAAACAAGAATTAGAGGAATTACTTAAAGATAAGCTTAAAATCTCTGATAGAGCGATCCGGTACCGTATATTTAAGTTAAAAGAAAAAAATATTTTGAAAAAATCTGTTATAACCACACATGAACGTAAGTTGGGTTTAGGTGATTATCTAATCTTGTTGAATGTAAATTTAGAGAAGGAAAAAAAATTACTTAAACTCTTTAAAGTTATCCCTTATCTTTATTTATATAGTTCTACCTACGGTAAATTTAAAGGATATCTTCTTCGATTTGTCTATTCATTAAAAAACCCTGAAATGCCATATCAATTATTAGATATATTAAAAAAATCAGGATATCTCTTAGATTATAAGGTATTAGATGTATTAGATTATCAAATTAAAAGTTATGATTTTAATTATTATAATCCTGAAGATGGTTGGATATGGGACTGGGAGGAATGGTATGCTCAAATTGAAGAAACACTTAAAGAACCAAAAAATAGCTTTCAATTTAATTATGAACAAATAAAAGAAATTGCAGAATTTGATATTAAAGATCTAGTTATATTGAAGAATTTAATTTTTGATTCATCATTAACCCTAAAAGAGCTAAAAAAAAATTTAGATTTATCCGAGGCTCAAATAAGTAAGAGAATTAAAAGGTTAGAAGACGAACAAATTATTCGTGGTTATTATTTCGATTTTAACTTGATGGATGATGAAAATTTTGTTGAGTTTTATTGTTTTATTGACCTCAAAAAACCTAATGATAATTTAATCTCTATTTTTTATCAAATTCCTTACTCTTTTATTATTTTAATAGAATCTTCTACAAAGCTATGCTTTCACATGAAACTGAGTGCAACAGACTTTAAAAAGTTCTTAAAAGGTTTTGATTTCATTAGAACATATTTAGACTCATACTTTTTGCAATTTATTTACGATGAAGACAAGAAAGATCCCTATTACATATATGATCTATTCAACCAAATAACAAATGATTGGGAAATTCCAATTGAAGACTATATCTCATTAATAGATTGAAGATAAATCTAACTAATTTTTAGATTTGGCTAAGATAGCTAAAGATTATATTTTTGTTTAACAAATTATTAGTTACAATTATTAGCGAAATAAATGTTTTAAAATTGACAAGTAATTAAAATGGTGATCTCTAATTTCTATTTTGTTTAAACCAATGAAAATTGGTAAAATGGAATTAAAAAATAGGTTTATTCGCTCTGCTACATTAGAAAACTTAGCTAAAGAAAATGGAGAGGCATCAACTGGACTTATAAAACTCTTTAGTAATATTGCTAAAGGTGAAGTTGGACTAATTATCTCTGGTTTAATGTATATTCATCCTTATGGACAATCTTATAAATATCAAACTGGAATACATGAAGATAGTTTAGTTCCTAGTTTAAAAAAATTAACAGAAGCGATACATCTGGAAGGAGGAAAAATTGCATTTCAAATAGCACATGGAGGTATTCAAATCTTTCCTAGATTAACTAAAGGGCCACTTTTTTGTCCATCAGGAGAAATTCTAAGTCCTGTTTCATTTGATTACTCAAAAGAAATGGCAGAAGAGGAAATATTCGAGACAATTGATTGTTTTGTTTTTGCTGCTAGACGTGCTGTAGAAGCAGGTGCTGATTCTATTCAATTACATGCAGCACACGGTTATTTAATTAATGAATTTCTTTCTCCTTTTTACAATCGTAGAAGAGATAAATGGGGTGGTTCTGATGAAAATCAATTTCGATTTCTAAGAGAAATTGCTACTAAGGTTAAAAAGATTTTACCAACAAATATGCCATTATTAGTTAAATTAAATACCAATGATTATACACCAACTGAAGGAATAACTCCACCTTTATCCTTAAAATATGCTAAATGGTTAGTTGATCTAAGAATTGATGCGATTGAAATAAGCTGTGGCTCAGGGTTTGCTCTTTTTAATATGTCAAGAGGAGATGTACCAGTAAATGAAATTATGCAAGCAGTTCCAGATTACTTAAAAGAAATGGCTAAAAGTATATATCAAGATATGGCAGGAAAGTTCGATCTTGAAGAAGGATATAATCTAGACGCAGCTAAGATGATTAAGCCTGAATTAGGGAAAATTCCATTAATTCTAGTAGGAGGTTTAAGAAATTTGTCCTTCATGGAAAAAATAGTGAAAAATAATTATGCAGATTTCATATCAATGTCCCGACCATTTATTAGGGAACCTTATCTGGTTAAAAGATTTAAGGATAGAACACAAGATAAAGTAAAGTGTATCTCCTGCAATAAATGCCTTGGTGCAATTCCAAGTGATTATCCAATCAAGTGTTATGCAAATAATTGGCCTAATGAGAAAAAAATCACAGTTTATTTTGAGTAATTCATTAAAAATATAACAAAATTCTCAAATTAGTTTAACTATTCAATTTTATATCCTTTATCTTCCCAAGCTTTTTTCATAATTGGATTTTTTTTAAGAAAAGAATCTACTAATTCTTTTTCAACGTTATTTAGAGGGCAGGAGAAATTTAAGCATCTCTTACATCTTCGTAGTTTCAAGAAACTAAAAAAAATAATTAGCTCTATTATTCCAGTTATTAAAAAGACAAATTGGTTGCCCAGTATCAAAAAAAATAATGGATATCCAACAAGAATTATGAACCCTATTATCAACTGAATTTTTTCAGATATATTCATAGGTTCTGGATGATATTTCCACAATTTAATACTACCATAATTAGCTATGCAGTGTAAGGTTTTACTATTTTCAGCATAATATGGACAATGACTACACAATATTCTTATTTCCCAAAACTCAAAGAAAAACAACCAAAAACCAACCCAACCTAATAAAAACCATCCATAACCTGCTAAAATCACTCCAACAACACTAGTAATGACAAAAATAGCAAAAAATCCCAAAAAACTTAGTAAATATTTACTTTTAAAATGGCAAATTAATTTTTCTTTAATAATACATTCATTACACTCTTTATTATCTTTCCAGATACAAATAGTATGCATAATATGCATAGTAGTGAGGACTTATTATATAAAATTACCATCTTCCTTTAATTATTTTAAAATCTATTCTTAGATTTTAAATTACACCTAATTTCAAAAGATCTAATTGAGTATAATTAATAATTATTTTTTTTGGAAAAATAAGAAAAATAAGAAAAAGGGGAAAAGGTTTATAAGGAGTAATATTCTTATAATAAACATGCCCGAACAAGAAAATCAAAATTATGGTTGTTGCCCATCGAATAGTGATACAGAGTGTTGTAAAGTTGTAGCGCTCGTTACCGTAGATAAGAAAGGTCAAATATTACTACCCAAAGACTTAAGAGATACTGAAGACATAAAAGAAGGAGATCGGTTTACTATTATAAATGTAAACCCTGGAGGAAAACAATGTGTTCTGATCTTGATGAAAGCAAACTTATTAGAACCAATGGTACAAGAAGCGTTAAGTCCTGTTTTAGAAATAATAGTGCGCCGAGAAAATACGGAAGAATATCAAGAAAAAGAAGAATTATAAGGTAAGGAATCTCAAATTTGGTACTAGGTGGTAACCTGGGATATTACCCATTTTAGATATATTAAAAATACAAAAAAGAGGTTGAATTATGGAAAAAAAGTTGCTGAAAGAAGAAAAAATTAGAATAATTGTAAGAGAAGAATATGGAAAAGTAGCCACTCGTTCAAGGAAAGCAAGTTGTTGTGGAAATTCAGGTAATACTGAAACAAATCCATCGAATTCCTGCAACTCGGGAAGTTGTGGGGGTGCAATTTCTATTCCTGCTGAAAAAAGAGATGTATTCTTAAAAAAATATAGTGTTCAGTTAGGTTATACTGAAGATGATTTAAAAAGTATTCCTGATGGATCTAATTTAGCACTCGGTTGTGGTAATCCTACTGCTCATGCTTCAATAAAAGAAGGAGAGACAGTTTTAGATCTTGGTTCTGGAGGTGGTTTGGATTGTTTTATTGCAGCTAAGAAAGTTGGAAATATAGGAAAAGTTATTGGGATAGATATGACGCCGGCTATGATCGATACAGCTCGAAAGAATGCCATAGAAGGCAATTATGATAATGTTGAGTTTAGACTTGGTGAAATTGAACATTTACCAGTAGCAGATAATTCTATTGATCTCATTATCTCTAATTGTGTAATTAATCTGGCACCAAATAAAGAAATTGTATTTAAAGAAGCATTTCGAGTGTTAAAACCAGGTGGAAGGTTAATGGTATCGGATATAGTATTACTAAAGGAACTCCCTAATATTGTACGAGAGAATGTCAGAGCATACGTAAGTTGTATTGGCGGAGCAATACTTAAAGAAGAATATCTTACAGCTATTGAAAAGGCAGGATTTCAAGATATTGAGATTGTTGATCAAAGTAATTTCTCTACAACTGAATTCTTATTGAACGATGATGATATAAAAGAAGCTTTAGGAGATCAAATTGATACTATTAAAAAATTGGATCAATTAGAAATTGACAGTACAAGTATTAAAGTGAAAGCTATAAAACCTTATAACTAAAAATAAACTTTTTTTTTATTTTTTTTTGAATAAGAATTATATTTGACACGGTATTCCATTTTTTAATTAAAAAAAATTTCAATAATTTGAAAATGGTATCATTTACTATTGTAGTGTGTGCTGAACCATATAAATATGAAGCGATTGATACAGCAATTAATTTAGGAGAATCTATACTTAAAAAGGGGCATCAAATTACAGGTATATTCTTTTATGGGAGTGGTGTATATAATATTAAAAAGAAAATGTTAAAAGATTCCTCTTTACGTAATTTGTCTCAAAATCTTGAGAATTTTTGTGAGGAACATAGTATTGAATTTGCAGCTTGTACTACATGGACTAGTTTTACTGGGATTAAGTCAGAGGAATTTATAAAGGGTGCTCATCAAGAAGGTTTGGGAGGTCTTTCACTTATGATCGCAGAATCAGATAAAGTAATATTCTTTGGTCCTGGAGGATGAGAGAATATGGTGAAATCTATTTTAATTATGTGTGAGGATGGACCTTTTGGAAAAAACTCCGTTGTAGAATCAATTCGTATGGGGGCGGGATTACTTGCTGTGGGAGACATTGAAGATTGTAAAGTCCTGTTACTCAAAGATGCTGTGTACTTTCTAAATAAGAATATTAAACCAGAAGCTTTAAAAATTGATAAATTTGAAAATATACTAAGATTAATTGAGTTATCAGAATTGCAAATTTTAATTCATGATAAAGCTTTAAAACTTGCAGGAATGGAACTTAACGATTTAATACTACAAGATTTTGTAAACATAATAAATACCCAAGAAATATCTCAACTAATTTTGAAAGCAGACGTTAGTTTTAAATATTAATTAAGTGAACATTATGAAAACTCAAACATCTATAGTTTATTTGTATGGAACTAGCCCTCGACAAAGTGATAAATTAGAAACTCTGTTGAAAATATTAAAAGAACAAATAAAAACGAATATTGAAATTAACATTATTCTAATACATGACGGAGTAATTGGCTCTACAAAACAAGAAAAAACACCAGAATTATTAGATGAAATATTAAATCTCCCTATAAATGTCTATTCTACAATACCAGACATTAAAGCTCGAGGTATGGATTCTAATAACCTTCATGAAAAAATAAAGGGTATTGATTATGATAATTTGGTTGATCTTTTAGTAAATATAACAAAAATTGTGTCATGGATGTAAACTTCTTTCCTTAAAGTAAAGACTTTTAAATTTTTAAATTCAAATAAGTTTAGAATATAATTTCAATTATATCTAAATTAAATCATTTTTCTATATTTGGGGAGCAACAATGAAAAATTATTCAGATTGGGAACCTACTCTTGATTATAAAAACGAATCTCCTTTTCTTGAAGATAAAAATCGTCCTTGGCTAAGACATTGGCCAACTCATATCCCTAAATCCATTAAATTTGAGCCAATCCCTGTTCATGAGTACATTAAGCGTACAATTATTCAATTTCCAAATAATATTTGTATTCATTATAAGCCACAAGATAAAAAATATTCTTATCGAGAATTAATTTATAATGCAGAAAAAATCGCTAACTCATTATATAGTTTAGGTGTGAGAAAGGGAGATGGTGTTGGGATTATGACAAGTAATTGTCCTGAATTTTTATTTTGTTGTTTAG
>JBHLNK010000114.1:0-8673 GCA_048941625.1 Promethearchaeota archaeon
CTAAATGTGGACTATGTTATGCACAATGTTTCCAGAATTTAGAATTTCATGAAGCTATACTTTTTATGAGGCATCTTATAGCAGAAAAGAATTTAGTGCCAGAAGTTTTTAAAATAGCATCTAAAAATATTTTCGAGCATGGTGATCCCGCAGCAATACCTTCTACTCGTCGTCTTTCACGTATAAGAAATCTAAATCGATTTAATTTCCCAGAAAAAGCAAATAATTTATTGTGGTTAGGTTGTACGGTTGCAACACGTACACCAAAAACAGCTGAAGCTCTTATTCATCTGTTAAACAGATCTAATACTGAATATACAATGTTAGGGAAGGAAGAAGGTTGTTGTGGCTATGTTTTAATTTCTGCGGGATTATGGACAGAAGCTAAAAAGGTGGCAAATAGAGCAATTGAAAAAATTAGTCAAACCAAAGCGGAAAATATAATCACTCCTTGTTCTGGCTGTTATTACACATTCAAAAGATTATATCCTGAGATCCTTGATATTGAGGTACCTTTTAACATTCTTCACAGTTCTCAATTTATTGAACAGAAAGTAAAAGATGGTATGATTGACTTTAAACCATTAGACCTAAAAGTCACTTATCATGATCCTTGTTCTCTTGGTAGGCATAATAAGGTCTATGAACCTCCGCGTAATATATTGAAATCAATTCCTAACCTTAACCTCATAGAAATGGCATTGAATAAGGAGTGTGCACGATGCTGTGGTGGGGGAGGAGGATTGTGGACATTTAACAATCATGTAAGTTTGGAAGCAACTCAGAAAAGGCTTAAAGAGGATATGATTCCTTTAGATGTTAATATCTTGACAACATCTTGTCCACAATGCCAATTAAACTTTCGATTTGCTTCTCGTATGAAAGAATTTGCTGATATAGCATTTAAAATATATGATATTACAGAAATAGTTGAATTAGCAATACAACCTGAATTATAACTATTTTGCTAATCCCCTAACCTTTGGTTGTCCTGGCCAAGGCCATGATATTCTATATTTAATATTACAATGGGGACAAGTAGCTTCTTTTGCATTTTTTTGAACTGAAAAACGTTTAAGACAATTCATACATCTACATTTTGTATCTTCACTCATATTTAATCACTTGACGCTATATGATCTTAAGCAATTTTATCGATATATAGTTATTTAACAGTATTTTAATGTTTTTTACTACTTATTAGTTTTTGTTGAAATATTTAAAACTAATGGATAATTTAAATAAAAGGTAAAATTTATTAATTTTATAAGAGAATACTATAATTTACTTTGCTTCATAATTTAATTCTGCATTTTTTGCGGGCACATTTTCCCATCGCTCAATGAATCCTCATGATTTTCCATATAATATAGTTGATTTTTAAAGGTGGTATACAATAGTTTGGAATAAAAAAATTGCATATATTGATCTAACTAAAGGAGAAATTACTATAAAAGAAATTCCAAAATCTCTTCGCAAGAAATTCTTGGGTGGAAGAGGAATTAATATGTACCTCCTCTTTAACCATCTTTCACCTGGAATTGACCCTTTAAGCCCAGAAAATGTATTACTTGTTGGTGTTGGCTTGCTTACAGGAATCCCCGCTATGGGAAGTGGAAGATGTGATATTGCTGCAAAATCCCCTATTACAGGAGCTATTGGAGATTCTAATGTTGGAGGATTTTTTGCCCCTGAAATGCGAATGACAGGATTTGATCATCTTGTAATTACTGGAAAAGCTCAAAAGCCCAGTTATTTATTTATTCATGATGGAGAAATTGAAATATTAGATGCAAATTATATTTGGGGTAAAGACACTTTTGAAACACAACGATTAATCCGTTCAGAACATGGAGATGAGGAAATCAAATCATTAGTAATAGGAAAAGCTGGTGAAAACCTTGTAAGATTTGCTAACATAAGGACAGGTATGAAAAATTCCGCTGGAAGAACAGGTATGGGGTGTGTTATGGGTTCAAAAAATTTAAAGGCTATTGCCGCTCGTGGAACTATGGATATCGAGTATGCGCACCCTGATGAATTGTTACCTTATTGTAAGGAGATGATTGACAAGGTTATGAAGAATAGGTACTCGCGAGCGGCATCTAAATGGGGTACACTTATTATATACAGTACTACTAATACAACTGGATTAATTCGAACTAGAAATTTTCAATTAAATCAACTGGAACAGGGATGGGATATTGAACCTGAAGAAATGGATAAATATACAATTGGAATGTCAGGGTGTTATGGTTGTCCTGTGAGCTGTCGGCACCGCTATACATTAAAAGAAGGAGCTTTTGCTCCAATCTTTGCTGAAGGACCTGAATATACCTCTCTTGGTGCATTTGGTACGATGGTAGATTGCAAAAAAATGGAAACAGTTCTTACAGCAAACCATCTTGTCAATAAATATGGCATAGATACACTAGAAACTGGAGGACTTATTGCTTGGGCTATGGAGCTTTATGAAAAAGGTATAATAAATGAAGAAACAACTGAAGGTTTAAAACTTGAATGGGGCAATGAAGAGATTCTTTATAGACTGATTGAAGACATAGCTTATCGTCGTGGATTTGGAAATATTTTAGCTGATGGATTTAAAAGTGCTATTACCAAGATCGGCAAAGAATCTAATTATTATGCTATCGAAGTAAAAGGGATGAGTAATCTACATTCAGACGAGCGTCCAACTCCTAGCTTAGCTTTAGGGATTACAACATCTACAAGAGGTGCTGATCATTTAAGAGGACGACCTGCTATAGATCTTTATGGATTACCAGAGGATTTCTTAGAAGAAATCTATGGTGGAAAAATGTCTTCAGATTATAGATCGTATGAAGGAAAAAGTCGTATGGTCTGGTGGCAAGAATTATTATATGCTGTTACAGACTCACTGGGAACCTGTAAGTTTCAAACAGTATTTTTAGCTGTTCATGCTCCAAAATGGGAAGAGTTCAAAAAATTTATTTATTTAGTATCTGGGATGGATTTTACAGTTTCTGAAATCATGGAAATAGGAGAGAGGATTTATACTATTGAAAGAATGTTCAATAATAGAGAAGGATTTTCACGTAAAGATGATATCCTTCCAGAACGTTATTTTGAAGAACCAACAGCAATTGGTTTGCCACGTGTAAAAGGATTAAAGATTGATAGAGAAAAATTTGAAAAATTATTAGATGAATATTATTTTCTACATGGTTGGGATAATAATGGGGTTCCCACGGAAATATCTCTCCAAAAACTTGGAATAGAAGAAGAACCAACTCACATAATCTAATAGAGGTAAATAAATATGCAAAAGATATTATTTGTTGATACAGAAAAATGCACTGGATGCAGATTATGTGAAAATGTCTGTTCACTCACTCATCAAAAAGTATCTAATCCCAATAGAGCAAGAATACATATTGTAAAATGGGAAAATGAAGGTTTATATGTTCCAATGGTCTGTCAACAATGTGAAACTCCAATCTGTGAGACTGTTTGTCCGATGGCTGCAATTAGTAGAGATGAAAATACAGGAGCTATGCTTATAAATGAAGAATTATGCGTAGGTTGCAAGATGTGCGTTATGTTTTGTCCATTAGGTGGAGTGGGAATTGATAAAAATAGAAAAATTTTGAAATGTGATCTTTGTGAAGGAGATCCAATGTGTGTTAAATTTTGTATACCTGGAGCCCTTCAATTCATAGATGCAAATACTATAAACATAAAAAAAAGAAGGAGAGCTGCAGAAAAGTTATCAATATTGATGAAAAAGTTATTGGACATATCTATGTAGTTATAAATTTAAGTTTTAAAGAAGATTAATTATGGGAGAAAAATTTAATTTTGGAATAATTGGGGTAGGACCTACAGGAGGGATATTAGCAGTACACCTTGTTAAAGCAGGATATAATGTGGTTTTAGTTGATATTAATAAAAACCACATGGATATGATAAAAAAAAAGGGATTATCATTAACTAATTTAAAGAATATTAAAACTAAATTCCCCAAAGAAAATATATGTTATTCTATAGACGAACTACGGAATAAGGAAGTTAACACTTTATTTATTGCCGTAAAAGCATCTCATTTACATGAAATCTTACCAAAAATTAAAGATATTATTGAACCGAATACCACTCTAATAAGCCTACAAAATGGTTTTGACACCGAAGAACTTATAGCTGAATATGGAGGAATAGAGAATACTATTCGTATTGTTGTTAATTATGCTGGTAATTTAATAAGAGATGGAGTAATTCGAATGTCTTTTTTTAATCCTCCAAATTATCTAGGAGTATTATCACCTAAAGCTGAGGTGAAAGCTAAAAAATTAGCTGAGATCATCGATAAATCAGGGTTGAGTACTATTTTCACTCCAGAAATAAAGAAATTTGAATGGAAGAAATGTATTTTAAACACTATTAGTCCTGTTTGTGTTACTACTCGAACCACAATGAAACAAACAATGAGCTTTAAGGAGACAAGAGATATTTGCAGAGAAATTTTACGTGAGGGTATTGAAGTAGCAAGAGCTCGGGGAATAAATTATGAAGATGATTTTTTAGACAGAGCTATGGAATATCTGGATAAAGCAGGACACCATAGAGTTTCAATGGAAGCTGATATAAATGCAGGAAATCCTTCAGAAATAGATTTTCTTAATGGAAAAATTGTTGAATATGGAAAGATAGAAGGAATACCTACTCTATATAATAAGATATTCGTATCCTTAATTAAAGGATGTGAACTTCCTCCAATAAATCATGAATGATGAGAATTATTTTGTTGGAATTGATGTTGGAACTTCATATACAAAAGCAGTTATTTTAAACGATGAAAAAGAAATATTAACTACTTTTGTTAAACGAACAGGTACATCTATTAAGGATTCGAGCAATGTTGCATTTGATACTGTAATAAATAATGCTTCTTTGTTAGTATCTGATATAAAACACATCACATCTACTGGTTACGGTAAAAATAACGTTGAATTTGCTAATACTAATAAAACTGAAATTAGTTGTCATGCAAAGGGCGCATATCACTTTTTTCCAAGAAGAATTACTGTAATTGATATAGGAGGTCAAGACACTAAAGTCATTAAACTTGATGAAAAAGGTAAAATCATTCGGTTTAAAATGAATAGAAAATGTGCTGCAGGTACAGGAGCTTTTATTGAAGAGATTGCTTATCGCCTCGATCTTCCCTTGAAAGAATTAAATGCTTTAGCAGAGAATTCTACATCTAATACACCTTTAGCCAGTTTTTGCACTGTATTCGCAAAAACTGAAATTCTTACTCGTATAAAAGAAGGAGAGAAGGTAGAAGATTTGATAAAAAGCGCATTCGGATCGGTTATTAAAAGAGTAATAGAAATGACTGAGATTGAAGGTACAGTAATTCTTACAGGGGGAGTAATTGCTCACAATAATATTATAGCGGAAATTTTGAAAACAGAACTGAATACTGACATCCTAATTCCCCCATACCCACAGTTTATTGGAGCGATTGGAGCTGCATTATCTGCATTAGAAGAAGATTTACAAGAAATATAATTAGAATAATTTTAAAAAAAATTAAATTGGAAAAATAATTTTTAACTTAGTACTCTCCCTAGTTCTTTTCTGGCTTTCTTAGTTTTTTCGTTAGTTATATAAAATCCAATAAAATAAGCTATTAGTATTAAAAGGAAAAGGCATATCGCTGATACATAAAACCATCTTCCTCTCTCTGCCATTACATCCATAATAATCCATTTTAATAACCAGGTTGCTAAACCGCCAATTAATACAAAGACAATGTCAAAAAAGGCATTTATAAAACTATCTCTCCGGTTTTCATGTTTTATTCCCAATCGCCACACAATAGTATTTTCAATAATTTCCCAAAGAATTCCAACGATAAGAACGAATAAAAGGATGAAAAACCAAGGTAAAGTTGCTGGACCCACAAAAAGCTCCCAGAGATTGATTATTAATGAGAATATAGAGAAAGCAGCTATTCCAAAGGCAATATGGCCCCAACTATAATAATCCCATGGAGATCGACCAACATAATCCTCCAAAAGACCTACAAATGGAACATAATGTTTTTTTTCTGATTCTGACATACTGATCTCTTTTTTTGGATAATTCACTTTTTTTAAAATTTAATTAAGAAATAAATAGATTATCGTAATTTATAATTATTCCTATAAGTATTCAAGTATAGTATTATTATCGTAATATTGATATTAGTCTAAAAATTAAACAATATTATTCAAACGTATTGTTCAAGATTTTAGAAAAAAGTTAGTCTATCTATTCCAAAAATTAAAATTGAAGGTTTCAAGGCTAAATAATTGTTTGAAATATGCCAAACTTTTATCAAATTACTTTTTTGAGAGTTTTAAACGGAATCCATCGTTATTAAGATCTTAATAAAATTATTTTTTGTTTATATGAAAAAGTTCTAGATTAAAAATCAAAACTATTAGATCAAAAATCTTTTTCATCCAAAGTTATTTTGTTTCCATATTTTTTAAGAAAAAAATTTTTTTTTAATTAAAATTATGAACTCATTTAGCTTTTATTTTTCAAATAAGGATGTAATAAAGAAATATAAAAATAATAATCACATAAAGGTACCTTATCTATTATATTTACGGAATAATGGAATAGAGCGTTCATAAGATTGACGAAACATTTATTAAGATAGTTGACTAAATACATAATAGAAAAAATTATTTTTTTCTAGTAGTGGAATGTTTTCATAGCCGTAATTTATTCCTCCACGATTTTTTATGGTAAAAAATCCATTCCATTACTTTTTATTTTTTAAAGAAATGTTATTTTCTATATCAATTAGTTCATCTCTTGTATGAAAATTGAAATTATTCTATATTTTTTATCAAAAATTGCTTTTTGAATATTATTTTCAATATAATAGCTTAAACTACAGTAGTTTAAGCAAAAAATTAAAAATTAGTTTATTTTGACATTTATCTAAAACCTTTTCGTAATAAATGATTAGCTATTACTAATCTTTGAATTTGTGAAGTCCCTTCATAAATCTCGCCCATTTTCGCATCGCGAAAATAACGTTCAACAGGATATTCTTTCATTAACCCATAACCACCATGTATCTGAACAGCATCATGAGCAGCTTGCATTGCTGCTTCAGAAGCGACTAGCTTTGCCATAGAACTTGTAAAACCATATTTTTTTCCTTTATCACACAAATATGCAGCTTTATAAGTTAATAACCGACCAGATTCAACTGCGCATGTCATATCAGCGATCAACCATTGTATTCCCTGAAATCTTCCTATTGGTTGTTTAAACTGAACTCGTTCATTAGCATATTTAACAGAAGCTTCTAATGCTGCTTGTCCCAATCCAACACATTGAGCAGCAATTGAAATCCTCCCAAAATCTAATGTCTGCATAGCTAATTTAAAACCTTCCCCTCTTTGACCTAATATATTTTCTTCAGGTACACGGACATTTCGAAAATTTAATTCTGAAGTAATTGAAGCTCTAACCCCTAATTTATCTTCTTTTACACCAAGTTCATAACCAGGTGTATCAGTATCAACAATGAAGATTGTTAATTCTTTTCTTTTATCGGTTTCTCCAGTATTTGCAACAACTAATAATGTATTTGCAATACCTCCATTTGTAGCAAAAATCTTACTTCCATTTAATACCCATTCATCTCCATCTTTTTTAGCTTTCAATTGAACTCCTTGGGCATCAGAACCCGCATTAGCTTCAGTTAAGCAGAAAGCTCCAATTTTATCTCCTTTAGCAAGATCAATTAAGAATCTTTGTTTTTGATCTTCAGTACCAAATTTGTAAATTGGATTTGCTACTACAGAGCAATGAACTCCAGTAGTAATTGACCATGATGCATCAACTCTACCAATTTCTTCAGTAATAACACAAAAACTAATAGTATCATTATGCAATCCTGCTCCACCATACTCTTCTGGAATACAAGTTCCAAAATAGTTCATCTCTTTCATTTTTTCCATAACTTTTGCATCCAACTCTTGTTTATGATCGCTTTCCTGTGCTATTGGAGCAATATGCTGTTCTGCAAATTCACGTGTAACAGTTTTAAGTAGTTTTTGCTCATCATTTAATGAAAAATCCATAACAACTCAACCAACTTATTAATTACTCTTTTATTAAAAACGTAATAAATATTTATTCTATTTTAAAAAACTAATTGTTTATCATAATTATATTTTATTAAATTTAACATCGCGTAAGATTAGAGATGATATCTAATATTTACAATTACGAACTTCAACGCAATTTTTAAATAGTTTCGAGATTAAACTATTTATTAACTTAGTTAATTAAATAAATAAGTTTTTAAGTAAATTTAAAAAAAAAGTAAAATTGTTAATTCTCGTTATTACGTAAGAATAATAACGTATTTAACATAAAAAGGAGAGAAAATTTAATGGAAGTTGAACAAGTTTTTTTAAAACTTTTTGGGAGGAATCTCATAAGTTATAAAAAGCTTGAAAATGGTCAAGTCATTGGATCAGGCATCCTTAATCCTTTTCTCGATAGATTGGTGGTATTTCGTATAATTTTTATGCTTATATTGCAATCAAATTTCTATAAGCAATATACCAATATTGGTAAATGGCATGGAAAAATGGTTGCTAATACATTTGCACC
>JBHLNK010000115.1:0-8629 GCA_048941625.1 Promethearchaeota archaeon
CGATCAAATCGAATTAAAGGTATGACTGAGGAGGAATTTAATCTAAGTATTCAACAATGGAATAGTATTCCCAATCTAGTAAAGATTTTAGTAGATGAAGGAAAATTACCTAACTTTGTTCTAGATAGAATTTAGTTCTTTTAATTTCATTAAGTAATAGAAAGTTTCATTTTTTTTTAAACAACTCTTTCTTCCCAAAAGAAATATTATAAATTTTACGGTTTTCGTCGGTTTCCTAATTATTGCTCACTATTAGTACCGCTAAATATATATTTGTTAAACGTCATGTAAATAGTGTTCATAATATAACTAAAGAAATAAAGAAATATTTTCCATGAAAGACTTAAAGAACAATATTGAATTTAAGAAATATTTTCATATCATAGAACCGTCAGAAATTAAAATCAGTAAAGAAGAAATATTCTACAGGGATAAATATAATGATATAATAAATTATATCAAAGCAATGTTAACCAACCATGAAGAAAATGTTTTAAATGGTTATTTATCACCAAAAGGAGCTGTTTTAATTAACTTAAATCCTGGAACGGATCTTTTAGACTATATAAAATTGATTGCTAATAATTACTATCTAAATTTAATTGAATTTAATGAGACTGAAATACTTGACGCTCCAGATAAATTTTTAAAGAGTTTTAGTTCATTATTAGAATTTTTTCTTCAAAACCATTCAAAAGATGAAGAAGATCCAGATTCTGAAAGAGATCCAAACAAAATTGATGAGAAGAAGTTAATTCTAATCAACCAACAACCAATTTATAAAGATAAATTTGATAGCCTTAATTTATTAGAAGTTTTATTAAATTTTTACAAAACTAAGAGATTTGAATTTAATTTTATTGATTCCAGTGTCATTTTAGTCTGGTTAAATTATGACATTCAAGATATAAATAGGATATCAAGTAATTTATTTGATATCTTTGATCTTTTTATAAGAATCCCTCACCTAAGCAAAATTGAGAGAGAGACGGTTTTAAAAGATTTTTTAGAATTAAATCCAAAAATCGTATTTGATATAAATGATATTGTGAATTATACTGAAAATTGGGAAGTAATTGATATAAAGAAATTATTGAAGGTTGGGATATTTAAACATTATTTGAATTCAGACTTAAATGAAACTAGTAATGAAATAACTGATATATTATTAAATTTGATTTCATCAGGTGAATACATACCTAATACCTCTGTTAATACTCCTACTGAAAAACCAAAAACTGAATCGAATAAAGAAAATACTCAAAACCAGCAAATTACTTATCCTAAAGAAAATGAGTCGCTTAATCAAGAAAAAGACTTGAGTCCTATTATTAACAGAATTCGGGAATCAGGAATTTCAGAATTTATGTTAAATCAACTATATGAAGATGCGGCTTCTAAAAATTACACAGAACTTACAATAATTATTGATAAATTAAATAAAAAAGAGCCACTGATAGATAATGATATGAATTTGATAGCAAAATATCCATTTATTCTAAATGACACTCCAAATAAAGCGCAAATAAATTTGGAAAAAGCAAAAAAAAGAATAGACTTAATAAAGCAAGCATTTGGTAAATGAAAAAAATATATGAAATAAAATGGTTAGTAGAGCGAAATCTTCTCCAAAAAAAGATGATAATAATTTAATAAAAAATAAGGAAATTTTCATTACTAAAGTTATTTTGGAGAATTTCTTATCTTTCCAGAAAGATGAAGTAGATTTTGGTAAATCTAAATTTGTTATTATAGTTGGACCAAATTGGAGTGGAAAAACATCAGTTTTTCAAGCCATTAAATTTGCATTAGGTAGCAATGAAAGAGATGAGCGATATAAAAAATGGTCAAATTTCATAAGAAATGGACAAAATCATGCGATGGTAGAAATTCATATTCAAAATGAAGAAGAAATAATAAAAATTAGGAGATACGTTGTCCGCGGACAATCTCCATATTTTAAAATTCAAAGAAAAGGGGATCACGAATTTAAAAAACTTCCTGCTCAAGATATTCAAAATCTTATTTCTAATCTAAATTTAAATCCAGATAATCAATTTGCTTTTGTAAGTCAAGGAAAAATTGATGCTATTAAAAATTTAAAACCATCAGAGTTATGTTCTTTCCTAGAAGAAGGGATTGGTCTTAGAGCTTTAAGAGATGAAATTTTACAGCAGAAAACCAATGTTCAAAATTTGAATAATGATCTTCAGGCTTTAAAAAGTAGAAGGAATAATTTCAATATAACTTTAGATCTATTAAATCCTAAACTAGAACGCTTGAAAAAGAAGAACGAGTTAATAGAAATTAGAAATAAATTTAATGACGAACTTTTATGGGCTAATAGAGATAAAATAGAAAAAGAAATTCTCTACCTAAATGATATAATTAAGAATGTTGAACAAGTTCTAGAAGGAATTAAAAGAAAAAAAGAATTTTCTGAAAGAGAAATAAACGCTTATTCAAATAAAATTTCTAATAAGGAATTGGAAATTAATAATTTTTCAAAAAAAGAGGGGGAGTTAGAGTATAAAAAGCAGGATTTGATAGCGAAAGTTCAAAACTGGCAGAAAGAGAAAATAATTGCTAAAAAAGAACTTGACGAATTATCAGAAAGGATAAGTGTAATTAAAAAAGATCTAGAACAGTTCGAGAAACAAAAGAAAATAGTTGAAAATGAATTTAAAGTTATTAAGGAAAAAAGTCAAAATTCGGGATTAAATATAGATAAACTGATAGAAGAGCAAAATCTATTGATAAAAAAAATTAATCAAAACAAGGAACTTATAAATGAATATAATCAATTAAACTTAGAAAAGCAAAATAGATTAGAGCAAATACAAGAAAATGAAAAAACAATTTTACAATATAATGATGAAATAAATCAACTATTCCAAAGCTTCAAAGATATTGAACATAAATTAGAAAAAAATAAATGGTTTTTAGAAAATCCTTCTAAAGATCTATTAATTCGATTAGATAAAGAGTTTAAGAAAACATCCTCAAAATTATTTGAATTAGATTCTGAATCAAATGAGTTGGAAATAACAAAATCAAAAAAATTGAATAAATTAAAGGTATTACAGGCTTCATTAAGAGAAAGAAAGGTAATTCTTCCTTCCAATATAACAATTCTTAAGGAAGAAATAAAAAAGAGAAGACTTAATGTTAAAGGACCTTTAATTGATTATTTAAAATATAACGATGAATTAAGTTATGCAATAGAATCTGTTCTTGGTGAAAAATTACTTTTTAGTTTTATTGCTCAAGATTGGGATACTTTGAACTTATTAAAACGTTTAAAGGAGAAATATAGAGCATATTGTAATATTTATCTTACTAAAAATGTCAATATTGAGCCTATGTTTAAAATTTCTGCTAATGGAGTTATTGGATATTTAGCAGATTTAATAAAAATTACAAATGATGATCAAGATATTAAAAAAGTTATTTATTCAAAAGTAAAAAATTGTCTTGTGGTGAAAGATTATAGGTCGGGAAAAGAACTTTATCGAACATTGAATTTTAAAGGGAAATGTGTTACTTTAAAAGGAGAACAAATAATTTCATATAAATATGTGTTTGAAACTCCATATTTAAAGAGATTAAAGGGTTTACTAAGTGCTGGCACTCAAAAGGAGCAATCTATGCTATTGGAATCGGAAGTTAAATCTTTAAACACTAAAATCTCTGAATTAAAGGTTCTTCAAGGAAAACTTGATTTAGTTCAGAAAGAAATATACAACAAGAAAGACTCTTTTAATGATCTGCTTTATAATTTTAACCAAAAACAAAGAATTACATCTAAAAAGAATCAATTATATAACGATGTGCATTTATTAGAGGAAGAAAATATTGATTTGAAAAAAGAAATAAAGGATGTCGATATAAAAATTGATAGTCTAAAAGCTCAAACTGATCCTGAATTTTTTAATTGGAGTGATAGGCTTAAAGAAATTCCAGAAGAATTAGTATTGCTTAATGATGAAAAAAAAAAATGGGATTCAAAGTTAAATGAAAATTCTGATATTCTTAAAGATGTAAAAAATAAAATTAATAAGCATAATATTCAATTAGGTTTAATACAAAAGGAATATGATTCAAAAAGAGATAACTTTCAGAAAGCTGATAAGAAGGCGTTTACCATTTATCGTCAATTAGAAAATGTTGAAGAGGAACTTGACACAATCAATAAAGGCATTTCAGAATTAAAAGGAGAAATATTAATATTAAAAAATAAAAAAAGTGATTTAGAAAGGAATAATATCCAAATAACGCTAAATTATGAACAAGAAAATGTAAAACTAAACTCATATAATCAAGATTTAGATCAAAAAAAGAAAGATTTAGAACGTATTAATTCTGAAATAAGTCCTCTAATATCAGAAGAACTAATCACTATTCGTTCGATTGAGGAAATCAAATCAGATATTTCTAAAATAGATAAAGAATTAATCAAATATTTTGATGTTGATAATTCAATTTTGATTGAAAGAGATCAAATAATAACCTCACTAAAAGAAATCTCAAAAAATCAGAAAGCTTTGGAAAATGATATTAAAGCGGCTATTAAAACAGAAAAGAAAATGGAAAAGACATACTATGAAAAATTCAGTAAGTTAATTGAAAATCTACAAACCAATGTGAATCAAAAATTTGAGGATTCTCAGATTAAATCATATTGTTCTCTCGAGTTAGTAGGAGAAATTGAAGATTTAGGTGTAGATATTAAAGCTGCTACATCAAAAGACCAATTAAAATCATTTACAGCACTTAGTGGAGGACAAGTTTCTTTAATTTCGATTTGCTTGATTCTTTCTCTTCAAGAAATTAATCCATCTCCACTCTGTTTACTTGATGAACCTGGAATGTTTTTAGACGAAAAAAATTCTGAAGTCGCTTACCAATTAATAAAGGCAACATTGGAACAAAATCCAATACAATTATTTATGTTTTTGCCTAAATCTTCTAACTCATTATTTGTTCTTGCAGAAAAATTAATTGGAATAGCTCGAGTGGGAAAAAATGAAGTGTCTTCCGTGTTTAAACCTAAAATTATAAAAAAGAAATAAGTTCATAGAAAAAATGGAAATTGAAGATATATCTGAAGAAATAAATAAAAAGATTGATGAAATCAAAAATAAAGCATTAACTGGAGAAATTTCACTATTAGATGTTGAATTAGTATCACTTTTTGATATTATCAAGGATTCTCTTAATGTTTATAATTTAGGAAACTACTCAATGACCTTTAAAGATGCATTCCAATTATTAATCGAAAAATTTGAAGAGTTAAAAGCATTTCTTGATTATTTAGATAACAAGGATAAATTTCTAAGATTTTTAGAAGCAAATCCTAAGGATCACGTCATTTATGAATTATTTGAAGATTGTTGGAGATCTCCATTTACAATTAATGTTTTATCTCTGAATTTTCTTGAATATGCTGCAGAACGATTAATTACTGAAAAACAAACTCCGATGGCCATAGAAAATATTGATAAAATCGTAGTTAATGAGAGCTTTTTTTTAGAAATACCAGATGAAAGATTTACAGAAAAAATGCTAGCATTTTTTGACAAAATAAAAGATAAATTACCATGTCCATATGATGATATCTTTAATGAGGAAGATGAACAATTGAAGATATTTGAAAATTTTGTATTTTTACTGCATCTTCTTCAACTAGGTAAGATAAAATATCAAAAAGAAACAAATTATTTATATTTATGACGAGTAGAAATAACGATGAATGAAATGACAATTTTAATGCACTTATTAAGTAAAAAGCATAATATATCTGAATTAGGAGCTAACCAGGAGGAAGTCCTAAAAGCATTAAATATCCAAGGTAAAAATAAAAACATATATTTTCAAAGCTTGATAAATAATTTTGCTAAGTATATCGAACCTTTAGGTCTTCAAGTGAGATTTAATCCTCTTAATTCATATTGGTATATTTCATTTAATCCAGAAGCCACTGAAATTCTCTCAGCGAATCCATTCCGAGGGAATCCAAGATTAGCCGCAACATTATATTGCACTCTAATTAATTGTTTTAATAATTCAGGTGAAACTACAGTTCAAAAAATAAAAAAATTGAGGAAAAAAGAAGGTGTATTAGAGGATATTAAAGAATTAGAAAAGTTAGGGTTTGTTAATTATGAAAAAAATTTAGATAAAGTTAACTTAACTCCATTGATTGGATATCTTCTTGATTTAGAAAAGCTTTTTTTAAAAATAGCATTAAAATTGAAAAATTAAATAATTGTAAAATTTCCTTCTCTTTTAAAAATATAAAAAACTTAGTGTTTTGTAGTAATCTCTAAGATCATTTCAGCAACGCGGTTATTGTAAGTTTCAATATCCTCAAATCCTTCTATAGTTTCACCACAAGTTATAAACGTATCATTAATAGCTATTTTACGTCTTTCGAAGAAGTCACTAATTTGCTTTTTTACTTCGTCAAGCTTCTTTTCTTTATTGCCTTTAACTAAGTCAATTTTATTAATACAAACATAAATTTTATCTGGGAAGAAGCGAACATCATTAAAGAATTCAAATTGAGGTTTAAGATCTCTGTCAAGAGAGAAGACGGCTATAATTTGGGTTGCGATCCGAGAAATTGTTATGATTCCCATTTTCACTACCGCCCTGGCTCGATCGCCCCCGGGTGCGAAGATTGTGTGTGCTTTGTTTGCCTGATCTTCTCGAAAGACAATTCGGTTTGGATGGATTGTCTTTGTTTCTTTTTCATTAAGAGCATCTTCTTTTTCTCCTCCTGGAACTGTTGCTTCTCCTGAAAAATCCGCTTTAACGACAGAGCATTTTATTCCGCCTTTAACTTTCTCAATATCACCCTTTTTTAAATACCTTACGAATAACCTAAGGATCGATGTCTTTCCGACACTTACGTCACCCAAAAGCCCAATATTTACCATTCTTATGCCTCTCCCTCCAATAGTTTGTTTAAAAGTAACTCATAATCTGGTATCAAAAACTGTTCAAGTAAAGCGTTATTATGAGCATGAATTAATGCAACTAATATTTCTTTTACATTCTTCACGCTTTTTGAATATTTAATTAAGTTCTCTGCTGTAGGATCATCTGTGAAATCATTCACTTTTTCATCAAATCCAAATTTTGAAAGTTCAGGTAAAGCATTGAAAAATCCAAACGCAGAGTATCCCTGATACTGGAAAAAGATAAAGAATCTTGTTTTAATATTTTTTATTATTTGAGATAAATATGCAGAGGGATAAATTTCTCCAAGAGTTAGTTCTTCATCTTGTTTTATTATAAAGTATGGAGATATGGGAGATACTTGAGTTCCGTACATTTCTTTTGGAGGAATTGAAATGAAAGGAAGTTTTTCTGAGACAATTGTCCATAAATCCTCTCTTTTTTTCTCTAAGAGTATATCTTTGATTTCATCATATGCAAAATAAAAATCCGCTTGAAGCGCTAATAATGAACTCAAATAAACAGATAACGATGCAAAAGTAGCTTCTAAAACTGGTCTCCTTCCAGCATCAGATTCTGATGGTTTTGCTGCTCCTTTCCACGCTCTTAATCCTGAATATGCAAATGATTTTACATCGAAAAAAGCTCCAGAAAGAAATAAGAAAGATGGGGCATCATCTTTTTCACCAGACAAAAAATCCGCAGCTTTTGCAATTAAAACACTCTCCAATTTCTCATCATGAAATTTTGAATGGATCTTTGGCATTTGTAGCCAAGATTTTTTCTTAACCATTGTTATTATAACCTATAGAGTAAGTTCGTTGATTTAAATAAGAATAGGTGTATAATTAATTTTTCTTATTTTAATTAAACAATATATTATCTCAATATAATTTTATGTATATAAAAAGTATGAGTCTAAATGAGTTCTTTTCAATGATTTAAGTTCAAAGATGCAATTTTTATTCTTAATTAGTTGAATAAATTTCTTTTGCCAATAGTTCTCGCATTTTCGCTGTAATTATATCATATTCTTTTATTGATCCTAAATCAGTAATATTTATATACTCAATCAAATCTGTATTTTTGAAATATTGATATTTTAATTCCATATTTGGATTATTTTCTTTTATATTAATAAGTGCACCTTTTAAGAAAATTCGGATAAAATCTTCAGAAGTTTCACTAATCGATCGCTTCTCTGGATCGATTATTTTTATTTCCACTCTGTTAAAATCATAAAAATTTAAAATACATAATAAATCTTCTTCATTTTTATCCTTAGTAAAGATCTTTCTTTTAATATTCGTTCCTTTGACCTTTTCTTTTGAAATCTCTTCTATAAAATACTGTTCTTCATTGAGATTATCTGCTTCTTTTTCAATTAATGTTTTAGTATAAATTTCATCAGCACTGTGAAAAGATTTAGTAGATATAAGAGAATTTAAATAATTTAGAACCTCCCTTAATTCATCTATTTCAGATTTTAAATCTTCAAGTTGCTCTTTTTTTTTATAAAATAAATTTTGAACTTTACTTAATATTAGCGATAGTTTCTCAATTTCATCTTCAGTGTCTTTAGTATTCATTGATTTCATATATATTTTATATGAACTTAAATTTATTTAAAAATTAGTGCTATAGATTAATTAAGTAATTTATTTTT